>NZ_JFJW01000138.1:0-33281 GCF_000611125.1 Cupriavidus sp. SK-4 | reverse complement strand
AACCGACGAGGTTGCCTGCCGCTAACCATCTGATGATGGCGGGGCGCGAAGCGGCGCAGTTACTTTTTCATCAACCGCGCCGATTTCGGCTCATAAACGTACTGCGTAATCGTCCCATCTTTAATACGCTCGACCGCCTCGTCGACCACGAAAACGGGCACAAGGAACCATTCGCGGGGGATAACGGGCTTGCCGAAGCGATCCTTGATTTCAATGTCAAGGCGCGCCGGGTCGAACACGCGGTGGATCAGGTTTTCGAGTTTGACCCGGTTGATGTTGTAGAGGTCATAGGTGGCCACCACCTCCACGTCAGCCAGCAAGAAGGTTGAATCGTTCCTCGCATTGGCAAACCGGGAGGCGACGTTGCTCTGGCCCGTTACCCCGATCTTGTGCAGCACCTCGCGATTCGCCGCGACAATTGGATTGTCCGACTTGCTGCGCAAAACGTAGATCGTTCCGCTTTCCTGGTCATCGTCAGATGCCTCATCGTCAAAGAGCGGCCCAGCAGAAGGGTTGGTGACGAGCCGCGCAGCCTCGTCGCGGTAAAGGGCGCGCTGGAACGAACGTAGTAAAACGTCGCTCTCGGTGCCGTTGTCGAAGACGACGCGAAGGCGGCTGTCACGGCGTTCATACTTCGTCCTGATGTCCTCGCCCACTTCGGCAACGTAGGCCAGTTGACCTCCGACAATGTAGAACTCGCCTTGCTGAATTTCAGCCAGCTTAATTTCATCCAGCTTGTGGAAGGCGTGCGTTTCGCGGATGCCTTCCTTCAATTCACGCTGCACGCGCTCGAAGAGCGGCTTGAAGGTCTCAAAGTCCTCGCATGGCGTCCGCTGCGCGATCTCCTCGGCGGCGCGCTTTTCGGCGCTCGTGCGAACATGACGGAGGACAGTGATGTCATTGTCGTTGGCCGTGCCCGCCAGCTCGGCGGCCAGTTCGTCCACGTCGATAGCGTCCTCGGTCGCGGCAACGCTCGGCGCGCCAGCAAGCAACCCTTGATGGTCCAATGGTGCAAGCAGGGCGCGGCAATCCGGGAGCGCGCGCAGGCGATCTAGGCGCACCGCGTACACCCGCTCGAAGATGTCGCGGTCTTCCCCGTGTTGCGGGGCACGATTGTGCTTCTCGAAGAACCGCTGAATCTCCTCGAATCCGGCGATTATGCGCTCCTCGCGCGGCGGGCGTCCTCCCTTTTTCTCGGGCGCGGCAAAGTCGGAAAGCTCTTCGGCGAGATCGTCGAGGTCGAAATTACTCATAGCGCCCCTCCGCCTTGAAACGCATGAAGGCTGATGCTCCTTCGGCCATGCGTCGCTCCCATGCATCCTGGGAATCGAGCGCAGGCACGCGTCCGCGCTCCTTCTTGAATTGCGCTGCGCGCCTGGCAAGGTCAAGCGCATCCTCCGGCGTCAGGCTCGTGCGCTTGGCAGAGATAGCCGCAGCAACCTGTTTCAGGCTTTCCTCGCTCATGGTCTTTGCGAGGATGGCGTAGGCTTCGCCGAAAGGATTGATGCGGTCGATGAGATCAATATCCAACTCGCGCACGTCCATGGCAAAGCGGCGCACGCCGTCAATGAGGGCGGTATTAGCCGATGGCTCTACGCTCTCACCGCCTGTGGCAATCTGCTTGGCCTGCTGAGTCAGGTTGAGGGCGGCAATAGCGTGCTGGCGGACAGCCTCCTGATCCTCCGCATCAAGCTCGGGGTACTTGTCCTTAATGATCTTGCCCATGCGGACCTGCGTAAGCTCCTCGGGCACCAGCTCCTCGTCGAACAAGCCACGTTCTATGGCGGTCTTGTCCTGAATGAAGCTGGCGATCACCTCGTTCAAATCTTCCTGACAAATACGTGCAGCTTCCTTGCTCTTGGGTTCGGCAAGACCCTTGATCTCGATTTGGAACTGCCCCGTCTGCTCGTTGAAGCCGACATTGCACTTGTCCGGGTCGTAGCCGCCCTCGCCGTAGTCGAAGCCAGGTGCGGGGCCGTTATCCGGGTTCTTCGGCTTGAACTCGAAGCGTGGGGCGAGAACCTGCTCCATGAGCAGACTCGCCGCGATGGCCTTGAGAGTGTCGTTGACGGCCTCGGTGACGGCTTCCTCGGAAGCGTCTGGCTCGGCGATCAGGTTCGTGAATCGCGCGCGGGTTTTGCCGGGCGCGTCACGGGTCGCACGCCCGATGATCTGCACGATTTCGGTCAGGCTGGCGCGATACCCCACGGTGAGCGCGTGTTCACACCAAATCCAATCGAAGCCCTCTTTTGCCATACCGAGAGCAATGATGATGTCCACATGGTCGCGATTGTTCTTCTGCGCCGGATCTTTCAGCGCCGCGGATACGCGGTCGCGCTTCGTGGCATCGTCATCGACAAGATCGGCGATGCGCAGCACGCGGCCTTGTGTCGTCTTGACAAGCTGGAAACCCGTGACGGCATCGATGCCCTGCCACTCGCCCAGTGCCTCGATGATGTGCTCCACCTCCCGCATCTTATCTTTCGTACTTTCGCGCGAATTGACGTTGGGGATGTGGATGATGGTCTTCTCGGCGGGGTCGAGGACATTGAGGATGTCATCGACGTACGGCCCGCTGTAGAAGAAGTAACCGATGTCGAGCTGCTTCAGGTACTCGTAGCCGTTGAGCTGCTCGTAGTACGTGTAGGTGACAGCATCAAACTTGGATTCGTCCTGCGGAGCAAGCACGGCCTCGGCGTCGCCCCGGAAATAGGAGCCGGTCATAGCGACGACGTGAACGCGACTCCGTTCGATGAACTGCCCGAGATGCAGGCCGAGCTTGTTGTCGGGGTTGGCGGAAACGTGGTGGAACTCATCGACGGCGATCAGCCGGTCGTCGAACTTCTCCACGCCATACGCATCGACCGCGAAGCGGAACGTCGCGTGGGTGCAGACCAGCACCTTGTCGGTGCTCTCAAGGAAAACACCGACCGACTTCACCTTGCCACCGTTGTCATTGCCGGGTGCGTTGCAGAGGTTCCATTTCGGCTCAACGTGCCAGTCGGCCCAAAAGCCGAACTTCGACAACGCCTCATCGTTGAAGCTGGCACCGATGGATTTCTCCGGCACCACAATGATGACTTGCTTCAAACTTTGGTTCTGGAGCTTATCGAGAGCGACGAACATCAGCGCGCGGCTCTTTCCCGACGCCGGCGGCGACTTAATGAGCAGATATTGCTCCCCGCGCTTTTCGTAGACGCGCTCCTGCATCGGACGCATCCCAAGAGCATTTGCTTTGGTAGATGCGCCGTTGCGGGCATAGGTGACAGATACGGAGGGGACGGACTTGTCGGCTCGATTGGTCATGTCTTGCTCGTCTTTTGCGAGTTGGCGCGGTCCTTGAGGATGGCGTTCTCAAACCACTGCGGCACGTTGTCCACCTCGCTGTCGAGAACGTTCTCTGGAACGTCCCGCCAGAAAGCCAAAATCGCATCCGAGAACGCCTGAAACTGCTCATCATTCACTTTGAGGTGCGTGTGGTTCCTATATTTCGGGTCCGAGAAGCCGCCAGAGCCTGCCAATGGATCACCAAGATATTCCGGATAATTGTTCTTCAACTCGTCTAAGGATTTCCCATCGCCGTGCTTATAGACGTTGACGGCCAGGCGGCACATATCAAGCATACGGAAGTAGTCTTTGCTGCGGACATTCCAGCCGAGACTTTCCAACAAGTCTGCGATCTGACCAAAGTCAACGGACCAAACTTTCGACCTGGTGTTATCGCCAGCATGCCAATGCCGAATCTCATGTGCCAGCCAATCACGCAGTTGCTTATCCCACTCGTGGAACATCCCGGCGACTACGCTCAATCGCGTTTGCTCGTGCATATCGCTCAAGAGGCCGTAGAACTCAATTCCGGCCTCATTTGCCGATTCATAGAGATCGGCGGGATCATGTCGATCCGGGTCAAAGTACTGGCTCCTTTGTTCTAACCATTCATCGGCTGCCCGATCTGCTTCAGCCTCAATATCGTCGAACTGCGAAAGCAAGCGTTTCCGAGCTTGCTCGATGTAGAACAAATGCCCCTTCATTAGCGACTGTCGAAACGGCTCCCACATCTGGAACAACACATAGCCACTCATGCACTTGCTCCCGCTCTGCGGTTCTTGGCCTTAGCCGGTGCGGCCGTAGCGCTCATCTTTGTGTAGAGGGCGAACAGTTTTTCCAGCCGCTCCGTGTCGTTCTTGAAGCGGCGACCGATGTAGATGCGCTCCAGCACTTCGTCATTGCGTTCGTGAGCTGCCCGCAAGTCATCCGGCATGTTGGCGGGATCATACAAATCGGCGATGGTCGCTGGGAAGTGATGCTCGCGCACCAGCAGAATGTCCTCGGCGCAGCGGGTGAGGTCGGCCTTATTTTTCTCCGTCAACGTCGGCAGGGGGAAGGTGTTCCAGCCAAGGGTGTTGGAGTAGCGGTAGTCCGTCTTCATCTTGCCGCATACGGTTCCGATCCAGACGAGATGTAGGCGAGACGCAATCAGCGCCATGTTCCATAAGGGCGCATCGTAAAGCGCAAACGCGAGATTGCTGACTACAGAACGGCTGTCAATGAGCCCGACAGGAAGATACTCGCGGCTTTCCGATGAGACGCTCGGAACGATGAGCGTTGAAACCCTGCCAAAGTACATCCGTTGAAATTGGTGCGGCCTTTCAGCAATGTCCCTCGCTGTCTTCCCACCGTTGAGTCGCAAACTGCGCACATTACGAAGACGTTGAGCGATGGAGGAAATGTCCCCTGCTTCAGCCAAGTGCTGATCCTCAATCCAAAGACAGTAACGCTCTAGACCGCGAATGAACTCAGCCGAGCCGTAAATCCGACGGACAAAGCGGTCTTGCTGCGCAGGTGTGAGTTGCAGCGTGTCAAGTGTGTCTCGCGAGAGCAGCAAATGGCCGCCATCTATTGGCGTGTTTCCAAAGGTCATCTCACTCTGCGCCCACAAAGGCTGGCTAGCCTTGTTCACAATTGCACTCTCGCCTGGCGCAAGATATGCATTGATATGCGCGCATTGGCGCTCGATGGTTTGTCCGGCATCGTCCAAGGAGAACAAGCGCCTCGGACTGTGTGGCTGCGTCGTAATGCCAATAATGGCTACGGTCACACCTGCGTTGTGGCTTGCAAGGTTGGCCCACCGAAAGGATGTGTGGGCGAACTCGATCTGAAAGCCTCCGGCAAAGATTTCGGGCCACAAGATTGGAACTTGCAGACCTTGGCAAATGGAGTTTGTGGAAACGAAGGCGGCGGTGGACTGCGTTTTGATGCCATAGTCGGCGGCCTTGATGAACCAGCCGGCAACATAGTCAAGTGACTTCCAATTCTGGATTCGCCCATCGAAGAGAATCGCCAAATCCGCCTTTTGCTCATCCTTCTGATCGCGTGAGCCAAGATAAGGCGGATTGCCACAGATATAGGTCTCGCCGCCTTCGTGCTCGAAATCGATTTGTGCTTGGTCCAGCGGAGTGCTAAACAGGTCATCCGCTTGGAACTTGACGCCGGTTCCCGTCACCGGCCAGAGGCTCAACCAGTCGAGCCGTAGCGCGTTCCCGCAGGTGATCCAGTTTTCGTCACGCAGAGGCAGGAACTCGGCCAAAGCCAGCTTCTGCCCACGGTAGAGCACATCGCACTGGTACTCGGCGATGACCAGCGCGAGGCGAGCGATCTCCGCCGGAAAGTCGCGTAGTTCGATGCCTCGAAAATTGGTGAGCGGGATTTCCGAGTTTCGATCCGGCTCGCCACGTCGCTTATTGATCTCCGCCTCTATTGCCCGCATTTCCTTGTAGGCGATGACAAGGAAGTTGCCGGAGCCGCAGGCAGGGTCAAAGACCCTGATCTTCGACATGCGCTTGCGCAAGTTAAGCAAGGTGCGTGAGTTGGCGCCCGCCTCCTCCAGCCGCGCGCGCAGGTCGTCAAGGAACAGGGGATTCAGCACCTTGAGAATGTTGGGGACACTGGTGTAGTGCATCCCCAGCTCGCCGCGTTCCTCATCATCGGCGACGGCCTGGATCATCGACCCGAAGATGTCGGGGTTGATCTTGGTCCAGTCAAGGCCGCCGACATGCAGCAGATAGGAACGGGCGATCTTGCTGAACTTCGGCACGTCCATGTTGCCGGAGAACAGGCCGCCGTTGACGTAGGGGAAGTCATCCGCCCAGCGAGGAGTCCTGGCCGCTGCCCGCTCATCCCGCTTGGTGTTCATGGCGAGGAACAGCGTGCCGATCACGTCATGCGTGTTGGACGAATCCTTCGCGCTCATTTGCGCGACGGTTTCTGTGAACTTGCCCTTGCCAATGAAGATGTCCGTGTCTTCGGCGAAGAAGCAGAAGATGAGCCGCGCCATGAAGTGGTTCATGTCGTGGCGGCGCTCGGCCGTGCCCCATTCGGGGTTGTCCTTCAACAGTTCGACGTAGAGGCGATTAAGTCGGCTGGTCGCCCGGATGTCGAAGGCGTTCTCACTGATCTGCCGGACGGTGGAGATGCCCGCCAGCGGCAGGAAGAAACCGAAATGGTCAGGAAAGTCTTTGTAGGTGCAAGCAACGGTCTCGCCGCTCGTCAAGTCCTCGGCCTCAAAGTCCGCGCCGTCCGTGGCAAGGATGAACTTCGCCTTTGCCCGGGCGGTTGCCGGGCTGTCTTTCAGAGACTTGAGGGTGTTCGTGACTTGCCCGCTATCGCAAGTAGCGATATGGATATTGTTGGTCTGGAGGACGCCGCCGAGGTCGGATTTGTTCGTCGCGCCGGTGCGCAAGCGCTGGATCGTCGTCGCCTTGTTGCCGAAGGCTTCAAGGAAAGCATACGAGAAGTTTTTACCGTCGAACGACTGCTCCGCAAGGTCGGTGATGGCCTGTTCTATCTCAACGGCGTTCAAGTACGTGCTCCCATGGCGTATGCGTCGGGCAAGTACCTCGCCCGGGAAAATTATCTGCTGCGGCCACCTGCGCCATGGGCAGGCTTGGGCTGCAAGCGCGCCGCACCTCCTCTGACGTTGCAGCCCTAGCGACCACATTCGACCAGTAGGTCGGCCGAGCGGATAACTGCGCTAGTCGGGAGCGAATTTTAACCGCATCTTTACTTGCCGAGCGGGGTTGGCGGCCAAAGTGTCGACGCGCTGTATCCCGACCGTTTAAGACGTGAACCCCAGGATTGTTGGTTTCGCAGGCGGAAAGCCAGGCAGGGCGCGCTGGTCAGGGCGTGCCAGTTCGTGAGCCTCTGAAGCGTCATTCAAGCATCGCGCCTCAAAACCGCCCTCGCTTGCCGTTCCTGCTCGCGCCGCTTCAACTCGGCCTCATAGCCGCTGACCAGCGCACCGGCGCTCACGGCGCCCTTGCCTTCGCCGCGCCAGAAGCGCGGCCGGCGCAGCAACTCGGCATCGCTCAGTTCGCGCGGATCGGATTCCACAGGCTCAGTCATGACGGCCTCTTCTGGTGGGTGCCGGGATACGGGCTCCGCTCGGCGTCGCGCTGGGCGCCCGATGGCGGCATGGCGGTGAATAGGCAGATGGTAGTGCAGTCCTGCGGCGGCAGGTCAGGCAGGGTCAGCGACGAGCGGACGGCAGCGGCAGGCAGCGATGCTCGCCAGTCAGACACAGGACGGCGGGCGCAGGCGGGGTGACGGCGACCTTGTGCTTACCGTAGGCGTTATCATCTGGCGGAAGACGACACCATCGAGGGGATGCGCAAAGCGTATGAGCAATACACCGCTACCACCGCTCGAGGACGAGCAACTCCGCAAGCTGCACCGGCTGGGGAAGGCACTCAAGAAGCTGGGCTACAGCAAGACGGAAGTCGTGGAGTACGTGCGCCGCCATTTCCCATCGGACAAGAACCCGGACAAAACGACACCGAACAGCCGGACGTTCCCGAGCCGGCAGCAAATCAACGAGACCCCGAAGGGCGGCGAGCTGCCCGAGTAGAGCCGTCGACTGAGCCTCCAGTCTCGTCCCTGAAGATAACGGCCAACGGGTAGCGGGGACGCCCCTTTTTTCAGGTTCATCGCCGAATTCCGGGGAGGGCTCGTGGTCCGACGGCAGAGTTCGGCCAGCGGCCAGGACCGGTCGGTCGTCGGGCCCGTCCATCTTTCGGAAACCGGTCATCGCAGCATGACTGCGCACAACGTGTGCACCGCAGAGAAAGGGCAACGCATGGAGCACGCCGCTGAAGCCGACCAGTATATTGGCCCTTGCACCATTACTTCACCTCTCGTCGGGGCTCTTGTATGCCTGAAGTTTTCCAAACACTTGCGCGACTAGCGGCACTGTGGAGATGACCCCTACGGCGAGCAGCGTCCAGCCTATGGCGCGGCGCTGTTCCGGATTCAATTGGTTGCTGAGCAACAGCGCGAGGCCCGCAGCGCCTGCCGCCCGTGTTCCGGCGATCAATCCAATTTCAGGAATGGTCAGTGATACCTGTTTCATCTGTGCCTCCCAGCGGGTTGGATACGGGTGAACCCGAGTAGTTTGCGGCGCAAGCGGCTAGCGTCTGTGCGTATGCAGACACAGCTGTGCACCTTGACGCTCACCTTCAGTCGGAGGCCGAGGAGGCGCTCTCATAAACTTCGGGCACAGCTTCCTGGAGCCACGGACGACCGAGATCTGCGCCCCTCAGTCACCCCGCAGATCGGCGATGAACCTTTTTTCAAGCTCGTTCACAGCGAAGAGCGCCACCGCGTCGATGGCCGTCTCAAGCGACGTATTCGTCGGGGTGCATCCGGGTGGAAATTAATCGACCCATCCCATAGAGAAAATTTGCAGTGGATCGGGCCACCCCCGGGGGGCGGCTTCGGCCTCGGGCGGGTGCAGCGCCGTGCGGCTGGGCGCGAGCTTGCGGTCGCACTACGTGGCCGTACGCCGTGCGCGGGTAGATGCGAAGCTATGGCCTGTCGGCTGCAGCTGAACTGGCAGTATGCTGTGCCCCGCCCGCGTGCTCACCACGGGCCGCACGTTGGGGCGCCGGCTTGAGATGAAGGACCACAAAGCCGCCGCAGAAAAGGAAAACGGTCCCCCTCGAGGGACCGTTTTTGTGGGAAATTCTGTAGGAATTTCCCGGGTGCCGCCTGCAAACCCTTGCTGGGCTTGGATTACTGGCGGAGACGGAGGGATTCGAACCCTCGATCCAGGTTTTGGCCCGGATGCTCCCTTAGCAGGGGAGTGCCTTCGACCTCTCGGCCACGTCTCCCAAACTTGCGTTGTGTGAGGGAGCCACACAACGAAGCGCGTATTCTAGCGGCGCCGCACGTGTTGGTCAACGAAAAATCGATCACTCAACACAAAAACCGCAACCCCGCCAGAAGTGTTCACGAACGGATCACGCCTGTTCCAGTTCAAAGGCCTTGTGCAGCGCGCGCACGGCCAGTTCCATGTACTTCTCGTCGATCAGCACGGAGATCTTGATTTCCGAGGTGGAGATCATCTGGATGTTGATGCCCTCTTCCGACAGGGTGCGGAACATCTTGCTGGCGATGCCCACGTGCGAGCGCATGCCCACGCCCACCACCGACACCTTCGACACCTTCGGGTCGCCCGACACGCTGCCGGCGCCGATATGCGACTTCACGCCGTCGTTCAGGATGGCCAGCGCGCGCTGGTAGTCGCCGCGCGGCACAGTGAAGGTGAAGTCGGTCTTGCCGTCGACGGACTGGTTCTGGATGATCATGTCGACGTCGATGTTGGCGTCGGCGACCGGGCCCAGGATCTGGTAGGCGATGCCCGGCTTGTCCGGCACGGCCAGAACGGTGATCTTGGCTTCGTCACGGGCAAAGGCGATGCCGGAGATGACGGCTGCTTCCATGGTGGAGTCTTCCTCAAAAGTGATCAGCGTGCCCGAGTGCATTTCCTGCTCGAGCGGCATAAGCGGGTCGGTCAGCGACGACAGCACGCGGGTCTTCACGCGGTACTTGCCGGCGAACTCCACGGAGCGGATCTGCAGCACCTTGGAGCCGAGGCTGGCCATTTCCAGCATTTCTTCGAAGGTGATCTGGTCCAGGCGGCGGGCGTCTTCGACCACGCGCGGGTCGGTGGTGTACACGCCGTCCACGTCGGTGTAGATCAGGCACTCGTCGGCCTCGATGGCGGCGGCGATGGCCACGGCCGAGGTGTCCGAGCCGCCACGGCCCAGCGTGGTGATGTTGCCGTCGTCGTCGATGCCCTGGAAGCCGGTGATCACGACCACGCGGCCGGCGTCGAGGTCGGCCAGGATGCGCTCGTCGTCGATCGATTCGATACGGGCCTTGGTATAGGCCGAGTCGGTCTTCACCGGCACTTGCCAGCCGGTGTAGCTGACCGCGTCGATGTCTTCGCCGTGCAGCGCGATGGCCAGCAGTGCCACGCTGGCCTGTTCGCCGGTCGAGGCGAGCATGTCCAGTTCACGCGGATTGGGCTGCGGCGAAATTTCCTTGGCGAGTCCCAGCAGGCGATTGGTCTCGCCCGACATGGCCGAAGGCACCACGACTACGCGGTGACCGGCGCGGTGCCACTTGGCCACGCGCTTGGCGACATTCTTGATGCGTTCCGAGGAACCCATCGAAGTGCCGCCGTATTTGTGAACGATGAGAGCCATCTTCTTGTCGACGCCAGCGATTGTGCAAAGCCCTTGAAAATACACGAACAAGCCCCGTCAGGCAAGGCGGGAGCGGGGTTCGGGCTGCAGATCGGAAGTGATTCCGGCGGCAATCCGGGGGCTTCAGTGCGGCGGCATCGCCACTGCCGGCGCCCGCTCATGCCATTCGACGCGCCAGCGCGGCGCCGCCGGGGCGTCCGGCCAGCGGCGGTGCATGCCCAGGCCGGCGGCCAGCACCAGCGTATCGCCAGACCACAGCAGCGGCAGCCAGGCGCGGCGCCAGGCCGGGATGCCGGCTTCCTGGCAGGCTTGCTTCAGGGCCCGGGCCGGGCCGCCCGGGCGCAGCACGATACGCTCGCCGCCGCTGCGGGCGGCCAGGCGCAAGGGCTGGCGCAGCACCGCTTCGGGCACGCCGAAGGTGTCATCGCGGAAGAAATGGAGTTCGCCGCGCCAGGCGGGCACGACAATACGGGCCTCGCCGCGCCAGTCCAGCATCACGGGTGCCGGCACAGCGATCGGTGGCGCCGTGCAGGCCAGCACGCGGTCGCGGAAGCGGCGCAGGACCAGCCCCTCATGCGCGATTGCGGGCTCGCCGCCAGCGTGGGTGACCAGTTGCTCGCGCATCGCCGCCAGCCGGGCGGTGGACGGCGCGCGCACACCGAGGTCGCGCAGCCAGAAGCGCAGCACGGCATCGGCATGTGCCACGGGCAAGGCGCGCAGCCCAGCCAGGTCGAGTTCGGAAAGCGTGTCGGCATCGCGGCCGGGTCGTGCCAGCGCTGCCAGCGAGGCGGCTGCCAGTTCGTCGATCAGTGCGCCGGCCTGGGCGAAATGCGCTGCCGCCTGCACCACATTGGCCGACAACGCCGGAAAGGCCGCCACCAGCGCCGGCAGGTGCGCGCGCAAGGCATTGCGCGCATAGCGTTCATCGGTATTGGACGGGTCGTCGACCCATTGCAGCGCGTTGGCCGCGCAGTAGGCCTCGATCTCGGCGCGGGCCACGTCCAGCCAGGGGCGCAGCAGCGTCACGCCGCTGCGCTCGTCCAGCGGGCGCAGCGCCGGCATGCCAGCCATGCCGGCCACGCCGGCGCCGCGGAACAGCCGCAGCAGCACGGTCTCGACCTGGTCGTCCTGGTGGTGGGCAAACAGCAGCAGGCGCGCGCCGCTGTCGGCGCACATCGCCGCCAGCGCGGCGTAGCGCGCGCGGCGCGCGGCCGCTTCCACGCCCTCGCCCGCTTCGGGCTGCACCGACACCCGCCGCACGAAATAGCCGACCTGCCACTGCGCGCACAGCGCGGCGCAGAAGCGGTCCCAGTCGTCGGCATCCGCCTGCAGGCCGTGGTGGACATGCAGCGCCACCACGCGCGCGCCAACGCCCCACTCCGCCGCGGCAGCACGGGCGGCATGCAGCAGCGCGACCGAATCGCGCCCGCCCGACAGGGCCACCGCGATCGTCGCCGCGCCCGCGCCGCCGCCAGAAACAACAAAGGCCGCACCGGCCTGGAGGGCCTGTGCGACCTTGTCGGTCAGCCGGGCGGACGGGTCAGTCCTGGGTGCCGGTTTCCTTGAACTTGCCATAGGCGAGCAGGCGCTCGTAGCGGCGGGCCTGCAGCTCCTTCACGCTCATGCCCTGGAACTGGCGCAGCGACTCGGCCAGCGAGCGCTTGAGCATCGCCGCCATGCCCTTGTAGTCACGGTGCGCGCCGCCCAGCGGCTCGCTCACGATCTTGTCGATCAGGCCCAGCGCCTTCAGGCGGTGCGCGGTCAGGCCCAGCGCCTCGGCCGCTTCCGGTGCCTTCTCGGCGGTCTTCCACAGGATCGAGGCACAGCCTTCCGGCGAAATCACCGCGTAGGTGGCGAACTGCAGCATCTGCACCACGTCGCCCACGGCAATCGCCAGCGCGCCGCCCGAGCCGCCTTCACCGATGATGGTGGCGATCAGGGGCACCTTCAGGCCGGCCATCACGTACAGGTTGTGGCCGATGGCCTCGGACTGGCCGCGCTCCTCGGCGTCGATGCCGGGGAATGCGCCCGGGGTGTCGACGAAGGTGAAGATCGGCAGGCCGAATTTGTCCGCCAGCTCCATCAGGCGCTTGGCCTTGCGGTAGCCCTCGGGCTTGGGCATGCCGAAATTGCGCAGGGCGCGCTCTTTCGTGTCACGGCCCTTCTGGTGGCCGATGACCATGCATGCCTGGCCATTGAAGCGCGCCAGGCCGCCGATGATCGAAAGATCGTCGGCAAAGGTGCGGTCGCCGTGCAGCTCGTGGAAATCGGTAAAGATCTCGCGCACGTAGTCCAGCGTATAGGGACGCTGGGGGTGGCGGGCGATTTGCGCAACCTGCCACGGGGTCAGGTTGGCGTAGATGTCTTTGGTCAGCTGCTGGCTCTTGCCGGCCAGCCGCGAAATCTCTTCGGAAATATCAACAGCCGAATCGTCCTGCACAAAGCGCAGTTCTTCGATCTTTGCCTCGAGTTCGGCAATGGGCTGCTCAAAATCCAGGAAGGTGGTTTTCATAAAATCACACGTACCTGTCTGTGAAGGGGCGCATTCTACCGGAATTTGGTCGCTATCTTAGCGCCTGCCAGATAGCCCGGACTGCACCTGCCACTAAATTTTCTTGCTGCGATGCCTAATACGTCACTGGCAGCGGGTCGAGACTGCGCCACATATACCACGTGGCCACGGTTCGCCACGGCTCCCAGTTGGCCGCGACTTCGCGCGCCTCGCTGCGGGTGACGGGTTCGCCGCTGAAATAGTTGGCGGAGATCGCGTTGATCAGGCCGATATCGTCCAGCGGCAGCACGTTGGGCCGCATCAGGTTGAACATCAGGAACATCTCGGCGGTCCAGCGGCCGATGCCGCGAATCTGTATCAGCTCCGCGATCACCGCTTCGTCGTCCATCTGCGCCCATTCGGCGACATGCACCATGCCCGCCTTGAAGTGGTCGGCCAGGTCGACCAGGTATTCCCCCTTGCGCTTGGACAGGCCGCAGCCTGCCAGCTTCTCGGGACCGGCGCGCAGGAACTGTGCCGGGGTCAGCTTGGGACAGAGCGCATGCAGCCGCTCCCACACCGACTGCGCAGCCTTGACCGAAATCTGCTGCCCCACCACCGCGCGCGCCAGCGTGACGAACGGATCGCCGCGCGACACGAGGTGCGCGGGCCCGTAGGTGGGGATCATCTTGCGCAGGATGCGGTCGCGCTTCATCAGGTCGGCGCAGGCCTCGTCCCAGTAGGCGGGGCGCACCGCGTCGATGACGGTTTCGACCGGCAGCGGCACCGCATCCGCCTCTGGCAGCACGGCCTTGGCGTTGCGTGCGCCCCTGGCCGTGTCCTTGCCATCAGGCAGCGGCGCCTCTTTGGCGCCAGCCTTGCCCGGGCGCGGACCGGCCGCCTTCAGCCGGCCCCTCGTGGCGGGAGGCGTGTCCGGCGGCGTGGCGGTGGCGGGCTTGCGCGCGGCAGCGTTCAAGCACGCCTCCACTCGGTGGCACCGCCCGCCTTGTCTTCCAGCACGATGCCCGCTTCCAGCAGTTGCGCGCGGATGCGGTCCGCTTCGGCAAAGTTGCGCTCCACCTTGGCGGTCTTGCGCGCGGCGATCAGGGTCTCGATTTGTTCCGGCGAGATGCCGTCGTCGGACCTGCCGCCTTGCAGGAAGGTATGCGGATCGCGCTCGAGCAGGCCCAGCGTGCCCGCCAGCGCCTTGAGCTGGCGCGCAGCCGCGGTCGAACCGGTGCGGTTGATCTCGCTGGCCAGGTCGAACAGCACCGACATCGCGATCGGCGTGTTGAAGTCGTCGCCCATGGCCTCGGCAAAGCGCCTGGCGTGCGGCTCGTCCCAGTCCACCGCGCAGCCGCCCGGCTGGTTGTCCTTGAGCGCCGTGTACAGGCGTGTCAGGGCGTGGCGCGCATCGTCCAGGTGCGCGTCGCTGTAGTTCAGCGGGCTGCGGTAGTGCGCGCGCAGGATGAAGAAACGCACGACCTCGGCGTCGTACGACTTCAGGACCTCGCGGATAGTGAAGAAATTGCCAAGCGACTTGGACATTTTTTCGTCGTTGATGCGCACGAATCCGTTGTGCATCCACATGTTGACGAAGGGCTTGCCGCTGGCGCCTTCAGACTGCGCAATCTCGTTCTCGTGGTGCGGGAACTGCAGGTCAGCCCCGCCGCCATGGATGTCGAAATGCTCGCCCAGCAGCGTGCAGCTCATGGCGGAGCATTCAATGTGCCAGCCCGGGCGGCCGGCGCCCCACTTCGAGTCCCACTTGCTCTCGGGCGGCTCGCTGGCCTTGGCGGACTTCCACAGCACGAAGTCGAGCGGGTCCTGCTTGGCGTCGTTGGCGCTGACACGCTCGCCGGCACGCAGGTCTTCCAGCGACTTGCCCGAGAGCTTGCCGTAGCCGTCGAACTTGCGCACCGAATAGTTCACGTCGCCGTCGCTGGCCTGGTAGGCCAGGCCCTTGGCTTCCAGCTTGCCGATCATGTCGAGCATCTGCGGCACGTAGTCGGTGGCGCGCGGTTCGTGGTCGGGGCGGATCACGCCCAGCCCGGCGGCATCCTCATGCATGTACTGGATGAAGCGCGTGGTCAGCTCGCCGATGGTCTCGCCGTTCTCGGCCGCGCGGCGGATGATCTTGTCGTCGATGTCGGTGATGTTCTGCACATACGTCACCTCGTAGCCGGCGGCACGCAGCCAGCGGTGCACCATGTCGAACACCACCATCACGCGAGCGTGGCCAACGTGGCAATAGTCGTACACCGTCATGCCGCACACATACATGCGGACCTTGCCGGGTTCGATTGGCACGAATGGCTGTTTCTCACGCGCGAGCGTGTTGTAGATGTTCAGAAGCTGCATGAAACGAAGTGAGTGGTGAGAGGAGACTGCCGGGGTTCGCACAGCAGGCAGCGCGGGCCGTGGCGCCGGTTGCCCCGGGGCCTGGCAGGCCGCCGGCGGCAACGCGGCCACTGGCGCAATTCCGTCGCGCCCCATATCTTACCGGAAGGCGGTGCGCTGGTTGCCTCCGGCACGGCGCTGCCGGGCCGCGCGAGTGCCGCGCCCGCGGCCCCGATGGCATCGCCCTTCGTGCCGGACTTGCCGCTTTGCTAGAATGCCGCGGAGTATAACGGACCTGTCCTCAATGAGCCTGCCGCTGCCCTCCCCGTCTTCTGCCATGTTCGCCGCCCCCGCGCGCCGACGCGGCCATCGCGCCGTACTGCCCCTGCTGGCCCTGGCCGCCGCGCTGGCAGCCCCTGCCTACGCGCAGAACGGCCCGCTGTCGCTGGCCGCGCCGACGGCGCCGGTCGGTGGCATCCAGTCGACCGACCCTGGCATGAGCGAGGCCCAGCAGGCCGCCAACGCGCGCCGCTACGACGAAGCCATCAAGGCCTTCGACCGCGTGCTGGCCGCCAACCCGCGCAATGCCCAGGCACGCTTCCAGCGCGCCTGGGCCCTGGCCCAGTCCGGCCGCGAGGACGCCGCCATCCAGGCCTTTGCCGAAATGGCGCAGGACTTCCCGGAACTGCCCGAGCCGCACAACAACCTGGCGCTGCTCTACGCCAAGCGCGGCGACCTGAAGCGCGCCGAGGCCGAGTTGCTGCTGGCCACCGAAGTCAAGCCGGGCTTTGCCATTGGCTACACCAACCTGGGCGACGTCTACCGCCGCCTGGCCGAGCAGGCCTACAGCGAAGCGCTGCGCCGCAATCCGGGCGATGCCCGCGCCAGCACCGGCCTGCGCCAGCTGAACCCTGATGCCGCGTCGCCGGCGGCGCCCGCCGGCACTGGCCGCAAGGCGACGCCAACGCAGCGCCAGGCACCTGCCAGCGCACCTGCCGCCAACTGACGGCCACCGATCCCAAGGTCCGGGCGCGGCGCGCTCGGACCATATGCATCCAGACTTACCGGAGTTCCTTCATGATCCGTTCCCGTCGCATCGTCCTGGCCGGCCTGGCCGCAGGCGCCCTGGCACTGTCCTCGTTCAGCGCAATGGCGCAGCAAAAGGCCGCCGAGCGCGTCCAGTTCGTCACCAGTGCCGGCAAGTTCACCGTCGAGCTCTACCCCGAGGCCGCGCCCAAGACCGTCGCGAACTTCCTGGAATATGTGAAGAGCGGCTTCTACAGTGGCACCATCTTCCATCGCGTGATCAATGGCTTCATGTTGCAGGGCGGCGGCTTTGACCGCGACATGAAGGAAAAGCCCACCCGTGCGCCGATCCCGCTGGAAGCCCGCGGCGGCCTGAAGAACAAGGCCGGCACGGTGGCCATGGCACGCACCAGCGACCCCAACTCGGCCACCGCGCAGTTCTTCGTCAATGTGGTGGATAATCCGAATCTCGACTACCCGCAGCCGGACGGCAACGGCTACGCAGTCTTCGGCAAGGTGGTGGAAGGCATGGAGACGATCGACAAGATCAAGAGCGTGCCGACCACGGCCTACGGCCCCATGCGCAATGTGCCGGCCGCGCCGATCGTGATCGAGTCGGCCACCGTCGTCAAATAACATTACCGAACAGAGGAAATCCCATGTCCAAGGTCCAGCTCCACACCAACCAGGGTGTCATCACCATTGAACTCGACGCCGAAAAGGCCCCGAAGTCGGTCGAGAACTTCCTGTCGTACGTGCGCAAGGGCCACTACGACAACACCATCTTCCACCGCGTGATCAAGAACTTCATGGTTCAGGGCGGCGGCTTCGAGCCCGGCATGAAGCAAAAGGGCACCGACGCCCCGATCGAGAACGAAGCCGGCAACGGCCTGAAAAACGACCGCTACACCGTGGCCATGGCGCGCACCAACGCCCCGCACTCGGCCACCGCGCAGTTCTTCATCAACGTGGTCGACAACGACTTCCTGAACTTCTCCTCGCCCACGCCGCAGGGCTTCGGCTATGCCGTGTTCGGCAAGGTGGTCGAAGGCACCGACGTGGTCGACCAGATCAAGGCCGTGCGCACCGGCAGCTCGGGCTTCCACCAGGACGTGCCGCTGGAAGACGTGGTGATCGAGAAGGCCGTCATCGTCGACTAAGCCGATGCCTGCCGATTGCGGTTCCGTGCGCATCCACGTGCCGGCTTTCCCCTTCCGACACCGCGCATGACCGCGATCCCCCACACGCCGGTGGCCGGTCCCTTCGAGGCACAGGCGCCGGCGTGGTTCATTTCAGACCTGCACCTGACGCCCGGCATGCCCCGCACGCTGGCGGCCTTCGAGCGCACGCTCGAGCGCGCCGCACAGCACGCGCGCACGCTGTTCATCCTGGGCGACTTCTTTGAATTCTGGATCGGCGACGAAGAAACCGATTCGCCTTTCGCGCAGCGCGTGACCGGCGCCCTGCGCGCACTGGCCGCGCGCGGCGTGGCCGTGTACCTGATGCACGGCAACCGGGACTTCCTGCTGGGCCAGCGCTTCGCCAGCGCTGCCGGTGCCAGCCTGCTGCCCGACCCCGCCGTGATCCACTGTGCCGGCCAGCGCGTGGTGCTGAGCCACGGCGACATGCTGTGCATCGACGACGAACGCTATAACCGCTTCCGCCGCTGGACCCGCAAGCGCTGGGTGCAACGCGTGTTCCTGGCACTGCCGCTGAGCGCCCGTCTGTCGATCGCCCGCAAGCTGCGGGCAGACAGTGAAGGCAACCGCGCCAGGCAGCTGAGCGCAGGTGCGGCCGTTCCGGTGATTTATGGCGATGTGGCGCCCGCCGCCGCGGCCGAGTTGCTCGGTGCCGCCGGCGCGTCGCTGCTGGTGCATGGACACACGCACCGCCCGGCACGGCATGAAGAAGCCGCCGGCGTGCGCTGGGTGCTCACTGACTGGGACCTGGACGGCGCCCATCCGCGCGCCGCGGTGCTGCAACTGGATCGCAACGGCTTCCGCCTGTTGCCGCAGACTGACTGAGCGGCAGCGCCGGCCCAGTCCCCTTCCCGCTCACTTCATCAGCCTGCGCAGTTCGCTCGCGTCGAAGGGATCGTTCGGCGTGTTCTCCAGGTGTTCGCCAAGCCGATCGAGCGCGGCCAGCACCGCCTCGATGCGGTCGTGCTGGCGCCCCGCATTGTCGATCAGGCTCTTGAGCGCCAGCGACACCGGATCGTCCGCATTGGGCGTGATGCCGTAGGCCGAGAACTCCTGCTTGGCACCCTGCTGCGCCGATGGCGCATCCGGCAGGATGATGCGGGCCGGGATGCCCACCGCGGTCGCGCCCGGCGGCACCGGCTTGAGCACCACCGCGTTGGAGCCCACGCGCGCGCCGTCGCCCACCACGAATCCGCCCAGCACCTTGGCGCCCGCGCTCACCACCACGTTGGCGCCCAGCGTGGGGTGCCGCTTCTGCCCCTTGTACAGCGAGGTGCCGCCCAGCGTCACGCCCTGGTAGATGGTGCAGTCATCGCCAATCTCGGCGGTCTCGCCGATCACCACGCCCATGCCGTGGTCGATGAAGACGCGCCGGCCCAGCTTGACCGCCGGATGGATTTCGATGCCGGTGAAAAACCGCGCCCAGTGCGAGATCCAGCGCCCCAGCCAGTGGAAGCCCGCGTTCCAGCATCCATGCGCAAAGCGGTGGAACACCACGGCATGCAGGCCGGGGTAGCAGGTCAGCACTTCCAGGCGGCTGCGCGCGGCGGGATCGCGCAGCATGATCGTGTCGATATCTTCCTTCAGGCGAGAGAACATCTTGGTCGTGTCGTGTTGCCGCGCCGTGCGCCGCGCCACGCGGGCTGGTGCCCGGGGCAGGGTCGCCGGCGAGGTCAGTGGCCGGTGGGGACGGGATCAGGGAGTGTAAGTGATTTGCCGGACCCGCTTCGGGTGCCGGTGTTTGGCCCCTGATCCGTCAGGGACATTGCGGCGATGCTGCGATCAACATCGCCCGGGCCTGCGCAAACCCGCAGCCGCAAGGCGACAGCGCGCGCGCTTGCCGCGCGTGCCTGCATCGCCCTGCATCGAATCGCTCCGGTTTGCTGCCACTGTCCTTGCTCCTGTCACCGGTCCTTGTGCGGGCCCGGCTGGTTCTGCGCGGCGATCAGCATATGCTTGGCGATGCCGCGCAGGATATTCACTTCCTCGCGCTCCAGGCCGCTGCGTGCCAGCAGCCGGCGCAGCCGTGTCATCAGCCTGCGCGGGTTGGAGGGATCGAGAAAGCCGATTGCCTCCAGGCCCGTCTGCAGATGGCCGAACATGGCCTCGACCTGCTCGGCCGTGGCCGGCTCACCAGCATAGCCGATATTGGCGCCGGCGTCCGGGGCCGCCTCCAGCAGCGCCAGCCGCATCTCGTAGGCGATGAGCTGCACCGCCTGCGCAAGGTTGAGCGAGGTGTAGGCGGGATTGGCGGGGATATGGGTGACGGCGTTGCAGCGCTCGACCACTTCATTGGGCAGGCCATAGCGCTCGTTGCCGAACACGAAGGCAACGCCGCCGCTGCCGGACAGCGTCTGGCGCGCGCGTTCCGCGGCCGCGCGCGGCAGCAACCGCGGCGGGCCGAATTCGCGGTGGCGCGCGGTCATGGCCACGGTCAGTGCGGCGCCGGCCAGCGCCGCGTCGACCTGGTCGACGATGAGCGCGCCCGCCAGCACATCGTCGGCGCCGCTGGCCATGGCGATGGCGTCGGGGTGCCGCAGCACATCCGGCTCGCGTGGCGAGACCAGCACCAGGCTGCCGAAGCCCATGGTCTTGATCGCGCGCGCCACCGAGCCCACGTTGCCCGGGTGGCTGGTTTCGACCAGCACGAAGCGCACGCGGCCGAAGGCGTCGCCGCCGGTGTCGCCGCTGTTGCCATCGGCAGCGGGCTGGCTCGTATCAATTGCCGGGTTCATATACAATTCGGGGTTCTTCTTTGGCGCGGCGCCAGGTTTTTGCTTGCTCGCGAGACTCTCGCGGCACATTTGCAGCAGAACCGGCGACGCCCGACGTTCTTCTACAATCCGTTGTGTTGTCAGCTGCCCATGAGCGGGCGTGCGGCGCTTTTGCGCCCCGCCGCGTCGTCGTGGCCGGCCTGGAGAGATTCATGCATCCGATGCTCAATATCGCCATCAAGGCGGCCCGCAAGGCGGGATCCATCATCAACCGCGCGTCGCTCGACGTCGATCTGGTGCGCGTCTCGCGCAAGCAACACAACGATTTTGTCACCGAGGTGGACCGCGCCGCCGAAGCCGCGGTCATCGAGATCCTGCGCACGGCCTACCCGGAACACGGCATTCTAGCGGAAGAATCCGGCCAGTCCTGGGCCGAGGGCGAAGACTCCCACGAGTACACCTGGGTCATCGACCCGCTGGACGGCACCACCAACTTCATCCACGGCTTCCCCCAATACGCGGTCTCGATCGCCCAGCTGCACCGCGGCACGCCCGTGCAGGCCGTGGTCTACGACCCGACCCGCGACGAGCTCTTCACCGCCAGCAAGGGCGCCGGCGCCTTCCTGAACAACCGCCGCATCCGCGTCACGCGCCGCGACAAGCTGGCCGACTGCCTGATCGGCACCGGCTTCCCGTTCCGCGACCTGGAAGGCCTGGACGAATACATGGAATTGTTCGCGCTGATGACCCGCAGCTGCGCCGGCCTGCGCCGCCCGGGCGCCGCCGCACTGGACCTGGCCTATGTGGCCTGCGGCCGCCTGGACGGCTTCTTCGAGCGCGGCCTGCAGCCGTGGGACATGGCTGCAGGCATGCTGCTGATCACCGAATCGGGCGGCCTGGTCGGCAACTACGCCGGCGAGCCGCGCCAGATGGAACAGGGCGAAGTGCTGGCCGGCAATCCCAAGGCGTTCGCCCAGATGGTGCGCCTGCTGTCGCCGTTCTCGCTGGACAACGCCAAGCCCGCCGCCTGACACTGGCACATGGCCTGACGGCCAGATCAGCCGTACCCCGACGCCCGCCGCACCCCGGCGGGCGTTTTGCATGGTGCGCCCCGCCCGCCACCGCGCCTTGCACTGCAGACCTTTCCCATTCCCCAGACGGCCATGATCCTCGTCAAGGTCGCCCCACCCTGTGCTCCCCAAAATGAAACCATGCGCCACGCCCCGTGCGCGCGGATCCAGCAGGAGAGCCAGCATGTTTCCCGAATACCGCGACCAGATCACCACCCTGAAGACGCAGGATGCCCGCTTCGCGCGCCTGTTCCACCGCCACAATGCGCTGGACCAGGAAATCCACAACATGGAGTCCGGGCTGGTGCCGGCTTCCACCTTCGAGATCGAGCGGCTGAAGAAAGAGAAGCTCCTGCTCAAGGACCAGCTCTACGCGATCCTGCGCAACACCGCAGCCTGACGGAGGACCGCAGATGACCGATCGCGACACCATCCAGCCTTCCCATGCCGCCGCCCCGCCACGTGCCCGCGCCACGGCCAGGGGCGACGTGCTGCCGACCAACTCGGCGCTTTCAGCCCAGCGCAATGAAGTCGACAGCGCCGTCGACGCCGCGGTGCAGCTGGTGGCCAGCAGCATGCAGGACATCCTGGCCAGCCGCGCCGGCCACGGCGCCGACATGCTCGACGCCATGCGCACGCTGCTTGACGGCCTCGCGCCCGACGAAGCCGCGCAGCTGCGCAGCCTGATCTTCGAAGGCGATCCCGCCGCGTGGCAGGCCGGCCGCAAGCGCCATCCGGACGACGAGCTGTCCGCGGGCTGGCGCGAAGGCGCGTACCCGTACCAGAACCTGATGTCGCGGCGCAATTATGAGAAGCAGAAGTACCGCCTGCAGGTGGAGCTGCTCAAGTTCCAGGCCTGGGTGCGCGAGACCGGCCAGCGCGTGGTGATCGTGTTCGAAGGGCGCGACGCCGCCGGCAAGGGCGGCACCATCAAACGCTTCATGGAACACATGAACCCGCGCGGCGCGCGCGTGGTGGCGCTGGAAAAACCCACCGAGGCCGAGCGCGGGCAATGGTACTTCCAGCGCTATGTGCAGCACCTGCCCTCAGCCGGCGAGATCGTGCTGTTCGACCGCTCCTGGTACAACCGCGCCGGCGTGGAGCACGTGATGGGCTTCTGCTCGCAGCGCGAATACCAGGACTTCCTGCAGCAGGCGCCGGACTTCGAGCGGCATCTGGTGCGCAGCGGCATCCACCTGTTCAAGTTCTGGTTCTCGGTCAGCCAGAAGGAACAGCGCCGGCGCTTCCGCGAGCGCGAGATCCACCCGCTCAAGCAATGGAAGCTGAGCCCGGTCGACGTTGCCTCGCTGGACAAATGGGACGACTACACCGAGGCCAAGGAGGCAATGTTCGCCCACACCGACACCGCCGATGCGCCGTGGACGGTCATCCGCTCGGACTGCAAGAAGCGCGCGCGGCTCAATGCGCTGCGCTCCATCCTGTCGCGCTTCCCCTACGGCAACCGGGACACCACTGCCATCGGGCAGCCCGATCCGCTGATCGTGGGACGCGCGCTGGCCAACTGAACTCGCCCCCCAACTCCCGCATTTCTTCCGTTTCCCCTTTTCCGAGGCCCCTATGTTCAAGCACATCCTGCTGCCCGTCGACGGTTCCGAACTTTCCCACAAGGCCGTGTCCGCCGCCATCCAGTTTGCCCGCACCGCCGCGGCGCGCCTGACGCCCTACATGTGCGTGGAGACCTACCCCTACATGGTGGGCAGCGACAGCACCCATGAGCGGCGCGAGGTGTTCCAGCAACGCGTGGAAGCACTGGCGCGCCAGGAACTGGTCAAGATCGAGGCTGCGGCGGCAATGGCCGGCGTCCCCTGCGCGGGCCACGTCACGGCCGCCAGCGCCCCGTATCACGGCATCATCAACGCCGCCCGGGACCTGGGTTGCGACGTCATCTTCATGGCCTCGCACGGCCGCAAGGGCATCAGCGGGCTGCTGCTGGGCAGCGAGACGCAGAAGGTGCTGACCCACAGCGACGTGCCAGTGCTGGTGTTCCGCTGACGGCACGCCGCCAGCCCCGAAGCCGTGCCAGATCCGGCCCGCGCGGCGCGGCAACCGCTGCCCTGTGCTGTACCATATCGCCCATATTCGAAAACGCCCCTTCGCGCCACGGCCCCAGGCCGCCGGATGACCGCCCGGACGCCCCGCGCGGCCGCCATCCGGCTTGCGCAAGGCGGTGATCCGAGCGGAGCGGGCAGCATCACGCAGGCCCACCGCCAGACAGGCTAAATGGCAATGGGATTGCAGAAGAAAACCGACCCGGAACAGGCGCAGGCAGATTCGGCCGCAAGCCGCCACACGCCCATGATGCAGCAGTATCTCCGCATCAAGGCAGACCACCCCGACACCCTGCTGTTCTACCGCATGGGTGACTTCTATGAACTCTTCCACGACGATGCCGAAAAGGCCGCGCGCCTGCTCGACATCACGCTGACCGCGCGCGGCGCCTCCAACGGGGTGCCGATCCGCATGGCCGGCATCCCCTTCCATTCTGCGGACCAGTACCTGGCGCGCCTGGTCAAGCTGGGCGAATCCGTGGCGATCTGCGAGCAGATCGGCGACCCGGCCACCAGCAAGGGGCCGGTTGAGCGCAAGGTGGTGCGCATCGTCACCCCGGGCACGCTCACCGATGCCGCGCTGCTGCCGGACAAGGCCGATACCTTCCTGATGGCGGTGCACCAGCAGACCACGCGCCGCGGCGTCAGCAAGACCGGGCTGGCGTGGCTGAACCTGGCCAGCGGCGAGCTGCGCCTGATGGAATGCGAGGCGGCACAGCTGGGCCGCGAGCTGGAGCGCATCCGCCCGGCCGAGCTGCTGTATGCCGATGGCATCGAGCTGCCCGCGCTGGCGTGCGCGCGTACCCGCCTGCCCGAATGGCATTTCGACCAGGACGCCGGCACGCGCCGGCTGCGCGAGCAGCTGGGCGTGGCCAGCCTGGACCCGTTCGGCTGTGCCGGGCTGGGTGCCGCGCTGGGCGCGGCCGGCGCGCTGCTGAACTACGCCGCCACCACGCAGGGCCAGTCGCTGCGCCATGTGCAGGGCGTGAAGGTGGAACGCGAATCGGAGTACGTCGGCCTGGATTCCGCCACGCGGCGCAACCTGGAACTGACCGAGACCCTGCGCGGCGGCGAGTCGCCGACGCTGTTCTCGCTGCTGGACACTTGCTGCACGGCCATGGGCAGCCGCGCGCTGCGCCACTGGCTGCACCACCCGCTGCGCGACCCGGCGCTGCCGCAGGCACGCCAGCAGGCCATCGGCGTGCTGATCGACCAGGGCACCGATGCCTTGCGCGCGGCACTGCGCCGGCTGGCCGACGTCGAGCGCATCACCTCGCGGCTGGCGCTGCTCAATGCGCGGCCGCGCGACCTGTCCTCGCTGCGCGACACCTTGCGCGCGCTGCCGGACGTGCAGGCCTGCATCCGCGACGACCAGGGCAGCACCTTGCTGGCGCAGACCCTGCACGACCTGGCCGTGCCGCAGGACTGCCTGGACCTGCTGGTGCGCGCCGTGGCCGAAGAACCGGCCACCGTGGTGCGCGACGGCGGCGTGATTGCGCGCGGCTACGATGCCGGCCTGGATGAACTGCGCGACATCTCCGAGAACTGCGGCCAGTTCCTGATCGACCTGGAAACGCGCGAACGCGCCCGCACCGGCATTGCCAACCTGCGCGTCGAGTTCAACCGCGTGCATGGCTTCTATATCGAGGTCACCAACGGCCAGGCCGACAAGGTGCCCGACGACTACCGCCGCCGCCAGACGCTGAAGAATGCCGAGCGCTACATCACGCCTGAGCTGAAGGCCTTCGAAGACAAGGCGCTGTCGGCGCAGGACCGCGCGCTCGCGCGCGAGAAGCAGCTCTACGACGGCCTGCTGCAGGGGCTGCTGCCGCATATCGGCGAGCTGCAGCGGGTGGCCGGCGCGCTGGCGCGCCTGGACGTGCTGACGGCACTGGCCGAGCGCGCGCAGACGCTGGACTGGTCCGCGCCGGAGCGCGTCGCCGAGAACGTGGTCGACATCGTGCAGGGCCGCCATCCGGTGGTCGAAGGGCAGCTCGCGGCGGAGTCAGTGGCGTTCATCGCCAACGACTGCCAGCTCAATGAAGCGCGCAAGCTCTTGCTGATCACCGGCCCGAACATGGGCGGCAAATCGACCTTCATGCGCCAGACCGCACTGATCGTGCTGCTGGCCTGTGTCGGCGCCTACGTGCCGGCACGGCGCGCGGTGATCGGGCCGATCGACCGCATCTTTACCCGCATCGGCGCCGCCGATGACCTCGCGGGCGGCCGCTCCACCTTCATGGTCGAGATGACCGAGGCCGCCGGCATCCTGCACCACGCGACCCCGGCTTCGCTGGTGCTGATGGACGAGATCGGGCGCGGCACGTCGACGTTCGACGGGCTGGCGCTGGCCTGGGCGATCGCGCGCCACCTGCTGTCGCACAACCGCAGCCATACCCTCTTCGCCACGCATTACTTCGAGCTGACGCAGCTGCCGCAAGAGTTTCCGCAGGCAGCCAACGTGCACCTGTCGGCAGTCGAGCATGGTGATGGCATTGTCTTCCTGCACGCGGTGCAGGACGGCCCCGCCAGCCAGAGCTACGGCCTGCAGGTGGCGCAGCTGGCCGGCGTGCCGCAGCCCGTGATCCGCGCCGCGCGCAAGCACCTGGCCTGGCTGGAGCAGCAATCGGCCGACGCCACGCCCACGCCGCAGCTGGACCTGTTCGCGGCACCGCCAACGCCCGAGGGCGACGAGGACGACTTCGGCGCCGCCCCGGCGGCCGTGCCCGCGCCGCTGGCACCCGCGCTCGCCCCCGAACAGGCCGCGCTGGTTGATGCGCTGGCCGACCTGGACCCCGACACCCTGACGCCGCGCGCCGCACTGGAGGCGCTGTACCGGCTCAAGGCACTGGCAGGCGAGGCGCTCGACGCCGCATGAACCCTGCACGCCGTGCCCTGCTTGCCATGCTGCTGCCGCTGCTTTGCACGGCCGGCATGGCATGGGCTGCGCCCGCGGGCCGCGGCGGCAAGGCATCGGCCAGGCCACAGCTGACGCGCATCGCGCTGATCGCCGACCTGCCCCAGTGGCCGGCCGCGGAGGCCAAGGCGGCAGCGCTGCTCGACTACTTCGGCGAGCGCAAGCTGGACCTGGTCATTCATGCCGGCGGCATCAAGGGCGATACGGAATCGTGCAGCGATGCGGTGCTGGGCAGCCGCCAGCAACTGCTGGACCAGTCGCCGCTGCCGCTGGTCTACGTGCCCGGCGAGACCGACTGGTCCGAATGCCGGCTGCCGGTCAACGGCGGCTTTGACGCGGTCGAACGCCTGAACCGGCTGCGTGAGCTGTTCTTCCCAGAGGACGCCACGCTCGGCCGGCATCCCCGGCCGCTGCTGCGGCAGTCGGACCAGGCGCTGTTCCGGAGCTTCCGCGAGAACATGCGCATGGAGGTGGCCGATATCCTGCTCGTCGGCATGAACCTGCCGGGCGACAACAACCACTACCGCAACGAAGGCGGGCGCAACGGCGAGTTCGAGGACCGGCGCGAGGCCAACCGCCAGTGGCTGGCGCGCGCGTTCTCGGTGGCGCGGCAACGCGACCTTAACGGCATCGTGGTGGTGGTCCACGCCGACCCGCATTTTGCCAACGGCTGGGAGAAGAAAGGCCGTCCGACGCTGCTGGACGGCTTCATGCGCCACCGCACCCGCGATGGCTACCTGGAATTCAAGCGCCAGCTGCGCGAGCTGGCCGGTCGTTTCCGCGGCCAGGTGCTGCTGGTGCATGCGGGCGGAAACGGCGCCAACGGGGCCGACAACGGCTTCGGCATCGACAAGCCGCTGCGCGACGCGGCCGGCAAGGTCATGCAGAACTTCACGCGCGTGTCGCTGCCCGCCAACACGGTCTCGCAATGGGCCGAGCTGGTGATCACGCCTGGCGCGGCGTCGCCGTTCGCGGTCATGCTCAAGGACGCACCGGTGTCGCACTGAGACGGCTTGCGGGTCGGCCGAAAATGAAAAAGCCGGCTGCGGCCGGCTTCTTCACAGGGTGCGGAAATACGATCAGTGCAGCGTGCGCGGCGTGTCGTCGTCCTCGTCCTCGTCCACAACTTCAACGCCCGAGGCGCCATGGGCGTGGCCGTGCTCGATTTCCTCGGCGGTGGCCTCGCGGACTTCAGAAACCTTAAGCCAGAAGCGCAGCGCCATGCCGGCCAGCGGATGGTTGCCATCCAGCACGACCTTGTCTTCGGCCACGTCGGTCACGGTGTAGATGACGGAGTCCTCTTCGTCGCCATCTTCGGGCATGCCTTCGAACTGCATGCCGACTTCCAGCGGCTCGGGGAAGCGGTTGCGCGGCTCGACCTTCACCATATCGGCGTCGTAGTCGCCGAACGCGTCTTCCGGCTCCAGCTGCAGCTGGGTCTCGAAGCCCGCGTCATGACCGTCGAGCGCTTCCTCGATCTTGGGGAACGTGCCATCATACCCGCCGTGCAAATAAACCATGGCTTCATCTGACTCCTCGATCAGATTGCCTTGCGCGTCCGACAGCTTGTACATCACGGACACCACAGTATTCTTAGCGATTTTCAATTCTTGACTCCATGAACGATTCCGCATTATACGCGCAGGCCCTGCCCCCTGGCCCCGTCGATCCAGACACTCCGCTCGACCTGCTTGGTGGCATGACGCCTGCTGCATTCATGCGGGATATCTGGCATCGCAAGCCCCTGCTGATTCGACAGGCAGTACCCGGAATCGTGCCGCCTGTGTCGCGCGAGGCTCTTTTCGACCTGGCCGACAGCGATGACGTCGAATCGCGCCTGGTGACGCACTTCCGCAATCGCTGGAAACTCGCGCATGGCCCATTTGCGCGCGAAAACCTGCCCGGCGTCAAGGCCCGCCAGTGGACCCTGCTGGTGCAAGGGGTAAATCTGCACGACGCCGCCGCGGCGGAACTGATGGGCCGCTTCCGTTTCGTGCCCGACGCACGCCTGGACGACCTGATGATCAGCTACGCCACCGACGGCGGTGGCGTGGGCCCGCACTTCGATTCCTACGACGTGTTCCTGCTGCAAGTCTCGGGCCGGCGCCGCTGGCGCATTTCGTCGCAGACCAGCCTTGAGCTGATCCCGGACATGCCGCTGAAGATCCTCGCCGACTTCAACGCGGAACAGGAATGGGTGCTCGAACCCGGCGACATGCTCTACCTGCCGCCGCAATATGCGCACGATGGCATTGCCGAAGGCGAATGCATGACCTGCTCGATCGGCTTCCGCGCGCCGGCCTACCGCGAGCTGGCCGGGCATTTCCTGGCCTGGCTGTCTGAAACGGTCGAAGACAACGAAGAACTCGGCGGCCGTTATGCCGACGCCGGCGAGCGCGCCGCCACGCGGCCCGCACAACTGCCCGCCGGCATGGCCAAGGCAGTCGCCGAGCGGCTCAAGGCGCTGCAATGGAATAGCCAGATGGTGTCTGAATTCCTCGGCAGCCATCTGTCCGAACCCAAACCTGGCGTTGAATTCGCAGAGATACCTGACATGCCGTTGCGCCGTTATGCGACACTGGCGGCCCGCCATGGTGTGGTACTGCCATCGGCATCGATTGCTCTTTACGACCGCGCGAATTTCTTCCTCAATGGAGAAGCCTACGAGCCGCCGGCCGAACTGATGCAGTGGTTGAAAAAGTTGGCCGATTATCGGCAGCTTAGTGGCGAAGATGTTGCGGCGTGCGCGGATCTACCCGATCTGATGGAAACTTTCCATCACTGGACGCTGGAAGGATGGCTGCAATTGGGCCCGCGGCTGTAATAATACGTAACATTGCGAATCAGTAAATTTCGGCGCTACACAAGCCGGGAAAACGCGGATATAATTGTTGGCTGGCTAGTACTGTGGACCATTGCATTTATCGGGACCCGGGAGGGCCTCTATTTTGCAGTTCAAGAGCGATAATTACCGGTAATTATTCATCGCCTGTTTTTCGTTATTACAAGTTAAAGGACGAACAATGAAGAAGTCTCTCCTGATCGCATCGCTGCTGGCCGCTGTTGCTCTCGCCGCTTGCGGCAAGAAGGAAGAAGCTGCCGCTCCGGCCGCTGAAACGGCTGCTCCGGCTGCCGCCGCTCCCGCTGCTGAAGCTTCGGCTCCCGCTGCTGAAGCCCCGGCTGCTGCCGCTACGGCTCCGGCTGCTGACGCCTCGGCTCCGGCTGCTGACGCTTCGGCTCCGGCTGCCAAGCAGTAATCGGTTCCTGACCGATGAAAAAACCGGCCTTCGGGCCGGTTTTTTTATTTGGGCGCCGCTACCGCACTGCGCCCTGCTGCATCCATGCATCCCTCAGGCGCGCACCGCCTGCCAGTCCAGGCCCTCGTCCTGGTCTGCCACCAGCACCTCGGACGGCAGCGCACCCAATGCCACCGCCAGCGCTCCCGTTGCCAGCTCACGCGTATTGTTCTGCTTGCTGAGGTGGGCCGCGACCACGCGGTTCAGGCCGGCATGGGCAACTTGCGCCAGGATACTGGCCGCCACTTCATTGGCCAGGTGGCCGAAGTCCCCGCCGATGCGCCGCTTCAGCGAAGCCGGATACACCGAATTGCGCAGCATCTCGCGGTCATGGTTGCATTCCAGCACCAGCGCATCCACGCCTGCCAGGCGCGCCGTCACGTAAGGCGTCTCCATGCCTGCATCGGTCAGCACGCCCAGCCTTGCCTGCCCGTCCGACAAGACGAACTGCAGCGGCTCGCGTGCATCGTGCGGCACGGTGTACGGCAGCACCTGCAGTCCGCCGATGGCAAAGGCATGGTCGGCGCCGCAGACGCGCACGTCGGCTGCATCGGCGCCGCGCAAGTGCGAGGTCGCCAGCCAGGTGCCGTGGCTGGTGTACACCGCCAGGCGGTGGCGGGCGGCAAAGGCGTAGGCCGAGCCGACGTGGTCACCATGCTCGTGCGTGACCAGCACGGCGTCGAGCTGGTCCGGCGCGACGCCCAGGCGCTCCAGGCGCCGGGCGGTCTCGCGGATGCCGAAGCCGCAGTCCAGCAGCACGCGCGTGGTGGTGGTGTCTTCGCGGGATTCGATCAGCAGCGAGTTGCCCTCGCTGCCGCTGCCGAGGAAGGCGAAGCGCATCATGGCCGCGCCCTCCCCGCCAGGCGCCGGCCAGGACGGCCGGCTGGCAAGCCAGCAGTCATGCGCCGGCTCAGTGCAGTTGCTCGTCGATCAGCGACAGGATGCGCTTGCCGATTTCGCCGTTCTCAGGCTGGCCGGCATCGTTGAGCACCGTCACCAGCGTGCCGCTGCCCGTGCCCTTGAGCGACACGCGATACTTCTTGGCAGTCTTGGAATCTTCCGGCTTGGTGAACAGCTTGGAGAAGAAGCCACGGCTGTCGGCAACGGTGCGCGGGTCGACATAGCGCACGTAGTACAGGCCCTGGCCGCGGTCGCGGTCTTCAACGGTGAAGTTCACGCGGTCCAGCGACAGGCCGACCGAACGCCAGGCGCGGTCGAACGGCTCGGGCAGCTGCAGCGCCGGGGCGCCGTTGACCTGGGCCAGATACGACTTGGCCGGCGCGGCGCCATCGGCACCAGCAGCGGCTGCGGTGCCGGCAGCGGCGGCCGTGCCCGCGGCGGCTGCGGTATTGCCCGCCGCCGCCGGGTTCTTGGCCATGCGGTCAGCCTGTTCCTTCTGCACGCCCAGGCGCTGGGCCAGGCGCGACAGGAATTCGGCTTCCAGCTCAGGATCGGCCGGACGCGGGGTCCAGACAGTGCTCGACTTGTCGATGCCGGTCAGCTGTTCCTGCGCGCCGCGGTGGCTGATGAAGACCTCCAGCGTGCCGTTCTGCGAACGCTCGACGCGGGTGCGGAACTTGTCGCGCTCCGAGGTCGAGTACAGGCCGTCGAAGACCTTGCCGATGGTGTTGCGGATGATGTCCTGCGGGATCTTGGCGCGGTTCTCGGCCCAGTCCGTTTCCATAATGCCGGTCTCGGGCGAGTCCTGCACCAGCAGGAAACCGCTTTCCTGCCAGAAGCCGCGCAGCTGCTGCCACAGCTGGTCGCCGCGCATGCCGTTGCTGATCACCAGCCAGCGCTGGTTGCCGTCGCGCTCCATGCGGATGCCCTGGGCGGACGGCAGCACGTTCTCGCTCGGGGACTGCTCGCGCACCTTGGTGGCCTGGCTGTACGTCGACAGCGTCGAGGTGCCGTTCGCATCGGGCACCGAATAGCGGCGATCGCCCTCCAGCTTGGTCAGGTCGGGCGGGATATCCAGCGTAGGCGTGCGCTTCGAGGCCGACGACTTGTAGTCGATCTTGTCCGGCTGCATCGCTTCGTTGATGCTGCTGCAGCCGGTGATCACGCCAGCGGCGAGCACGGGCACAACCAGGGCGGCGCGGCGGACTTGCGTCGCGCCGCGGCGGTTAAGCTTCAGTTTCATTGACACGCAATCCTAGTAGGTGGTGCGACAGCAGGACGCCGCGAAAGATCAGGCCAGCAGGCCGGCGGCGGCCAGTGCCTTGCGTACATAGTCGTGGTTGGCCTCGGACAGAGGGGTCAGCGGCAGGCGGATACCGCCTTCCATCCTGCCCATCTGCTGGAGCGCCCACTTGACCGGGATCGGGTTGGCCTCGATGAACATCGCCTTGTTCAGCCCGATCAGCTCCATGTGCAGGCGGCGCGCGGTGACGACGTCGCCCTTGAGCGCCGCGACGCACATCTCGTGCATCTTGCGCGGTGCCACGTTGGCGGTGACCGAGATATTACCGTGGCCGCCCAGCAGGATCAGCGCAACCGCGGTGGGGTCGTCGCCGCTGTAGATGGCAAAGCCTTCCGGCGCGGCCTTGATCAGCTGCGCGGCGCGGTCGATATTGCCCGTCGCTTCCTTGACGCCGACGATGCCCGGCACCTGCGCCAGGCGCAGGATGGTCTCGTTGTTCATGTCCGCGACCGTACGGCCCGGCACGTTGTACAGCAGCACCGGCAGCTCCACCGCTTCGGCGATGGTGCGGAAATGCCGGTACATGCCTTCCTGGGTCGGCTTGTTGTAGTACGGCACGACCTGCAGCGACGCATCGGCGCCCACCTTCTTGGCGAAGGCGGTCAGTTCGATGGCCTCCTTGGTGGAGTTGCCGCCGGTGCCCGCGATGATCGGGATGCGCTTGCCGGCCTGTTCCACGGCAACGCGGATCAGTTCGCAGTGCTCCTCGACGGAAACCGTCGGGGACTCGCCGGTGGTGCCCACGATCACGATGCCGTCGGTGCCTTCGGCCACGTGCCAGTCGACCAGGGCGCGCAGGGCCGGGAAGTCCAGGCTGCCGTCTTCATGCATCGGGGTAACGATGGCGACAATGCTGCCGGTAATCTGTGTCATAACGTTAAGGAATTCGGGATGCGAATAACGGGATTGTACCGGAACCGCAGGCCGCTTCGACCGCCGCCCGGACAGGGGTTGATACCAACTGTTTCAACGTGTGCAGCGGCATTCTCGCCGACAGCGCCATGCCTGGCTCAGGCGTCGAGCCGGTAGCGTGCCGGCGCGGGCGCATCGGCGCCGGCGGCCGCCTCGCGCACCGCACATATCCGCTGCACGAAGGCTGTTTTCGGCACTTCGACCACGCCATCCTCATAGGCGACCACGCGCAGGCCATACTGGCGCGCCACTTCGAGCAATTCGCCCGGCCGCAGCAGGAAATCCGGCCGCGACGGCTTGCCGACGGTTTCATTGCCTGCGGCAAAGGTCTCATAGATCCACATGCCGCCGGGCGCCAGCGCCGCCGCCAGGTGCGGCCACAGCGGCCGGTGCAGGTAATTGGTGACGACGATGGCGTCGAACGGCGCCTCGCCGGCCAGCGGCCAGGCGCCCTGCTCCAGCTCGGCCACCCGGCCGGTGACGCCGGCCGGCAGGCCGGC
>NZ_JFJW01000137.1:0-33063 GCF_000611125.1 Cupriavidus sp. SK-4 | reverse complement strand
CGCGGGGGCGTCGGCGGGCCGGGACGAGGCGGTGTGGTTGATCTTCACGGGGCGTTCCTTGCTGGTTTCCTATGGCATTACGGTCGCGCCGGCGAATTCTTTAGGGCGCTCGCCCCGATTTCGCCGCGCAGCGGTTTCGGCGGCATTTTCGCATGCCGCCCGCCACGGGTTTCCAGTCTTTGGGCCACGATCAAGGCACTTTCGGCGGGCTACTGCAGCACCACGGTGTCACCGCTGCGCACCAGCCCGTTGACCACCTGGCCGCTGCGCAGGCGCACCTGCACGGTGTTGCCGGTGGCGGCATCGGCCAGCACCTTGCCTTCGCTGGTGATCTGGAAGGCATCGCCTTCCACGGCCACGGTGACGGTCTGGCCCTGGCGCACGGCGATGGCCTTGCGCAGCAGGTCGGCGCGTATCGGCGAGCCGGCGGCAATGCGGTTGGCGGTGACCGCGCCGGCAAGCTGCGCCGGGTCGGTGATCACCGCGCGCGGCAGCGTGCCCAGGTCGCCCTGGCGGACTTCGATATCGGCCTGGCCGACCGGCTCGCCCGGGCCCAGCGCGCGCGCGGCGACGTAGTAATCGGTCAGCACCGACACGCGCGCCTGCATGTAGCGCACCCACGGCCGCTCGCCGCCGCAGCGCACGCCGACAGAGACGCGGCCCCACGGCGAGGTGCCGGCGGGCAGGAACGGGTCGGGCGCAAGGCAATCCGGCGCGCGGCCACCCGAAGGCGGTGCCACCTGCACGCTGACCTTGCCCGGCAGGCCGGCGGTCTGCTGCAGCAGGAAGCGTTCGACGGCAACGCGCGCGGGGTCTTCGGCAAAGGGGCTGGCAGCGGGGTTGGCGGCGAGGTTGCCTGCATAAGCAGCCTGCTGCTGGCCGTGCGCGGCCGGCGCCTGCATGGCGACGGGCATGACCTGCGCCGGCGCGGCACCGGCGGCGGCCGGGCCAAGCAGGCAGGCCGCCAGCAGGGCTTGCGCCAGGCTGCGGGCGTTGCGGCAATTCTGTTTCATCTGGACTTCCCGGCAAGGACGGCACGGCATGCATGGCATGCCTGGCGCACCGCCCCGTGACTGGCTGCGCGTCCCGTTTACATCTGTCATCGGGGTCCCATTGTAGGCAGGCCCTCGCGCGAGGGCGGGCCGAAATGCATGGATTTCCCGTCCTTATTCATCCGATTGGCGTGACAGGTCGCCGCCTAAGATGGCAACCCTGAAGAAGGTCGTTCGCTCCGTTCTTGTGAGCAGGGAGATGCCAGGATGATTGACAGACTCGACGCGGCACTACGTTTCCAGCAGGAAGCGCTGAGCCTGCGCAACCAGCGGCAGTCGGTGATTGCCTCCAACATCGCGCACGCGGACACGCCCGGCTACAAGGCGCGCGATTTTGATTTCTCCAGCACGCTGGCGCAGAGCGTCGAGCGCGGCCATCGCAATGAGGGCATGTCGCTGTCCACCACCTCGGTGCGCCATCTGCCCGCGCAGGCCCCGGGGCGCGAGGAATTCGACCTGGCCTACCGCATCCCGCTGCAGTCCAGCGTCGACGGCAACACCGTGGAAATGGATGCCGAGCGCGTGGCCTTCGCCGACAACGCCGTGCACTTCGAGTCCGGCCTGACGGTGATGAATTCCAAGATCAAGACCATGCTGGCCGCGATCCAGCAATAAATCGAGCAGTAAGGGAGAGAGCGCATGCCGGCAATGAACATCTTCGACGTCGCGGGCTCGGCCATGGCCGCGCAGTCGCAGCGCATGAACGTGACCGCTTCCAACCTGGCCAACGCCGACAGCGTGGTCAGCCCCGACGGCCAGGCCTATCGCGCCAAGCAGGTCGTGTTCGGCATGGCGCCCACGCCGGGGCAGACGGACATCGGCGGCGTGCAGGTGCGAGGCGTGTCGGAAGACCCGTCGCCGCCGCGCATGGTGCACAACCCCACGCACCCGATGGCCAATGCCCAGGGCTACGTGGTGATGCCCAACGTCAACCCGGTGGAAGAGATGGTCAACATGATCTCGGCCTCGCGCTCCTACCAGGCCAACGTGGAAGTGCTCAACACCGCCAAGAACATGATGCTCAAGACGCTGACGATCGGCCAGTGACAAGCCCCGGCCTGTATCGGCAACGCCTCCACCAGCACGCACACAACGAACCGACATGACAACCACCTCCGCGGTAGGCAGCAACACCCAGGGCATCAACGACGCCCTCAAGAGCGGCAGCGCCAGCGCGTCCGAACTGCAGAACAACTTCCTGACCATGCTCGTCACGCAGATGAACAACCAGGACCCGCTCAACCCGATGGACAACGCGCAGCTGACCTCGCAGCTGGCGCAGATCAGCACGGTCAGCGGCATGCAGACCATGAACGCCACGCTGTCGCAGTTGCTGTCACAGGTCAGCGCCAGCCGCGCCATGGACTCCGCGGCGCTGATCGGCCATACCGTGATGGTGCCGGGCAAGCAGGTGTCGGTGGAAGGCGGCGTGCCGGGCAAGTTCGGCCTGGACCTGCCGTCGACCGCGGATGCGGTCACCGTCGACGTGCTCGACAAGGACGGCAACGTGGTGCGCACCATCGACATGAAGGGGCAGACCGCGGGCGTGCACAACGTCGCATGGGACGGCAAGAACAACGCCGGCGCGGCCGTGGCCGACGGCGACTACACCTTCAAGGTGACCGCCACCGCCAACGGCACCTCGGTGCAGCCGGTGGCGCTGGTCTACGGCAAGGTCCAGAGCATCAGCGGCGACGCCAGCGGCGTGCTGGTGGACCTGGGCGACGGACAGACCGCGAACGTCGACGACGTACGGCGCATTCTCTAAAACGCAGGTGCCGGCAGCGCACAGGCGCCGGCCGTTCAATGACAGCCTAGTCAAAAGGAAGCAATCATGGGTTTCGGTCAAGGGGTAAGCGGCCTGAACGCCGCCGCGTCCAATCTGGACGTGATTGGCAACAACATCGCCAACGCCAACACGGTTGGCTACAAGCAATCGGCGGCGCAGTTTGCCGACATCTACGCGGGCACCAAGATCGGCCTGGGCGTGCGCGTGAACTCGGTGGTGCAGTCCTTCAACCAGGGCAATATCGAAGCCTCCGGGCGTGCACTGGACGTGGCCATCACCAACGGCAATGGCTTCTTCCGCCTGACCAGCCCGGAAGGCGCGGTCTACTACTCGCGCAACGGCCAGTTCCAGCGCCAGGAAGACGGCCGCATCACCAATATGCAGGGCCTGCAGGTGACCGGCTATCCCGCCGGCGTGGCCGGCGGTGCCGGCGTGCAGCCGCAGCCGCTGGTGGTCAGCAACGCGCAGATGGAGCCCAAAGCCACCAGCAACATCACGGCCAAGTTCCAGCTGGATTCGCGCAGCACCGTGCCGGCCAATCCGTTCCCGCCCGCGGCCGTGCCGCCGGCGACGACGCCCGCTCCCGACAGCAGCATGTTCAACTACAGCACGGCGATCAACGTCTATGACTCGCTGGGCAACAAGCAGCAGCTGATGGCGTACTTTGCCAAGTCAGGCGGCGCGCCCACAGTTGGCGGCGGCACCGACTGGAAGATGTATGTCACGGACGTCAATGGCAACCCGGTCGGCGGCGCCGCGCCGCTCACGCTCGCGTTCGACAACTCCGGCGCGCTCCAGTCGCCCGCGGCCAATGCCGTGACCCTGACCCAGCCGGCCGTCAACGGCGCGCAGGCCATGTCGATGGCGCTGGACCTGACCGGCACCACCCAGTTCGGCGCCGACAACGACGTCAAGCAGCTCAGCCAGAACGGCTACACCTCGGGCAGCCTGCTGGGCTTCTCGGTCAATGGCGACGGCACCATCACCGGCAACTATTCCAACGAGCAGACCAAGCCGCTCGGCCAGATCGTGATGGCCGCATTCGGCAACGTCGAAGGCCTGAAGCCGGAAGGCGACAACGTGTGGTCGGCCACCGGTGCCTCCGGCCAGGCGCTGGTCGGCGTGGCCGGCGGCAGCATGGGCACGCTGCGCTCCAATGCGGTGGAAGCTTCCAACGTGGACCTGTCCGGCCAGCTGGTCAACCTGATCGTGGCGCAGCGCAACTACCAGGCCAATGCGCAGACCATCAAGGCGCAGGACACGGTCATGCAGACCCTGGTCAACCTGTGACCGCCACGCTGAGCTGAGCCGCCGCCATGGACCGCATGATCTACACCGCCCTGTCGGGCGCCAAGCAGATACTCGACCAGCAAGCGGCGGTATCGAACAACCTGGCCAACGTCTCCACGCCGGCCTTCCGCGCGCAGGTCAACCTGTATCGCGCGGTGCCGGTGGTGGGGCCGGAGGCGGGCACGCGCGCCTTTGCGCTGGCCTCGACCCCCGGCGCCGACATGCGCGCCGGCCCGCTGACCTACACCGGCCGCACGCTGGATGTGGCGCTGCAGGGCAATGGCTGGCTGGTGGTCCAGGCACCGGACGGCACTGAGGCCTACACCCGCGCCGGTGCGCTGCAGGTGGCGCAGGACGGCCAGGTGCAGACCATCTCCGGCCTGCCGGTGATGGGCGACGGCGGTCCGCTGGCGGTGCCGCCGGGCTCGCAGGTAACCATCGGCACCGACGGCACCATCACCGCGCGCGGCCCCGGCGAAGCCTCCGCCGGCCTGGCGCAGGTGGGCCGGCTGCGCGTGGTCAACCCGCCCAACGAAGCCATCGCGCGCGGCGATGACGGCCTGTTCCGTCTGCGCCCCGGCGCGCAGCCGCTGGAGGCCGATGCCACCGTGCGCGTGATCTCGGGCGCGCTGGAAGGCAGCAACGTCAACCCGACCGAAGCCATGGTCGAGATGATCGCCAATGCCCGCCGCTTCGAGATGCAGATGAAGATGATCCAGGGCGCCGACGGCAACGAGCAGCGCGCCAACCAGCTGCTCTCGACCAACTGACCTGAATGAATGACCGGCACGGCGCGCCGTGCCAGCACCAACGCAAGGACCACCATGATCCGCTCTCTCTGGATTGCCAAGACCGGCCTCGATGCGCAGCAGACGCAGATGGACGTGATCTCGAACAACCTGGCCAACGTGTCGACCAACGGCTTCAAGCGCGGCCGCGCGGTGTTCGAGGAACTGATGTACCAGACCATCCGCCAGCCCGGCGCGCTGTCGTCGGACCAGACCACGCTGCCTTCCGGCATGCAGCTGGGCACCGGCGTGCGCCCCGTGGCCACCGAGCGCATCCACACCCAGGGCAACCCGCAGCAGACCGGCAATGCCAAGGACGTGGCCATCCTGGGCCAGGGCTTCTTCCAGGTGGCGCTGCCCGACGGCACCACCGCGTACACGCGCGACGGCTCGTTCCAGGTGGACCAGAACGGCCAGCTGGTGACCTCCAGCGGCTTCGTGATCCAGCCCGCCATCACCATCCCGGCCAATACGCTGTCGATGACCATTGCGCGCGACGGCACCGTGTCGGTGACGCAGCCGGGCTCCAGCGCCAACGTGCAGGTGGGGCAGCTGCAGCTGGCCACCTTCATGAACCCGGCCGGCCTGGAAAGCATGGGCGAGAACCTGTACGTGCAGACCGATGCCTCGGGCGCGCCCAACACCACCGTGCCGGGCCTGAACGGCGCCGGCGTGGTGCAGCAGAACTACGTGGAAGCGTCCAACGTGAACGTGGTGGAAGAGCTGGTCAGCATGATCCAGACACAGCGCGCGTATGAGATCAACAGCAAGGCCGTGCAGGCATCCGACCAGATGCTGCAGCGCCTGTCGCAACTGGGTTGACTGGTGTGAACATGGCCACCTTGCTTTCCCGCCTGGGCGCGCATGCGCTGGTTTGCCTGGCCGGCGTGGCAATGCTGGCCAGCGGCGGCTGCGCGCTGATGCCGCGCGAGCCGCTGGTGCAACTGCCCACCACCGCGCGCGCAGAGCCGCGGCCGATGGGGCCGGCTTCCGGCTCGATCTACCAGTCGTCCTACGCCGGCAATCCGCTGTTCGAGGACCGGCGTCCGCGCAATGTGGGCGACATCCTGACGATCCTGATCACCGAGAACGTCAACGCCAGCAAGAATTCCGGCACCAACACCAGCCGCACCGGCAACACCGCACTGGCGTTCGATGCCGTGCCGCGCGCGCTCAGCGGCCTGTTCAACAGCAGCAGCAACGCCAGCATCAACGGCGCCAACAGCATGAAGGCCAGCGGCGGCGCCAGCGCGGCCAATACCTTCAACGGCACCATCACCGTGACCGTGCTTGAGGTGCTGACCAACGGCAACCTGGTGGTCTCCGGCGAAAAGCAGATGGCCATCAACCAGGGCGCAGAGTTCATCCGCTTCTCCGGCGTGGTCAATCCGCGCACGATCACCGGCGACAACGCCGTGCTGTCGACGCAGGTGGCCGATGCGCGCATCGAATACACCGCCAAGGGCGTGATCGACGAAGCGCAGAACATGGGCTGGCTGCAGCGCTTCTTCCTCAATGTTTCTCCGTTCTGACCGCGCCATGTCTGCTCCGATGCTCGCCCGTTTCCTGTCCCGCCTGCTGCGCCTGAGCGTGATCAGCCTGGCGCTGGGCGTGGCCTTTGGCACCTTTGCCAGCGTCGCCAAGGCCGAGCGCCTGAAGAACCTGGCCACGTTCCAGGGCGTGCGCGAGAACCCGCTGGTGGGCTACGGCCTGGTGGTCGGCCTGGACAACACCGGCGACCAGACCATGCAGACGCCGTTCACCACGCAGAGCCTGACCAATATGCTCTCGCAGCTGGGGATCACGCTGCCGGCCGGCAAGAACATGCAGCTCAAGAACGTGGCGGCGGTGATGGTGACCGCCTCGCTGCCCGCGTTCGCGCAGCCCGGCAGCCAGCTGGACATCGTGGTGTCGTCGATGGGCAATGCCAAGAGCCTGCGCGGCGGCACGCTGCTGATGACCCCGCTCAAGGGCGCCGACGGCCAGGTCTATGCCATCGCCCAGGGCAATATGCTGGTGGGCGGCGCGGGCGCATCGGCCAACGGCAGCAAGGTGCAGATCAACCAGCTGGCGGTGGGGCGCATCGCCAACGGCGCGATCGTTGAGCGCGCGGTGGCGCCGTTCCAGCCGGATGGCGGCGTGCTCAACCTGGAATTGAAGGACACCGATTTCGGCACCGCCGAGCGCGTGGTGGAAGCCATCAACCGCTCCATGGGTGGCGGCGTTGCCGCGGCGCTGGACGGGCGCGTGGTGCAGGTGCGTGCGCCGGCCTCGGCGGCCGCGCGCGTGGGCTTCCTGGCCCGCATCGAAAATATCGACGTGACCCCGGCCAAGGCCGCGGCCAAGGTGATCCTGAACGCCCGCACCGGTTCCATCGTGATGAACCAGGCGGTCACGGTGGAAGACTGCGCGGTCGCGCACGGCAACCTGTCGGTGGTGATCAACACGCAACCGGTGATCAGCCAGCCCGCGCCATTTAGCGAAGGACGGACGGTGGTGGCGCCGGTGTCGCAGATCGACATGAAACAGCAGGGCGGCTCGCTGCAGATCGTCAAGGCGGGCGCCTCGCTGGCCGCCGTGGTCAAGGGGCTGAACGCGCTGGGTGCGACCCCGGCAGACCTGCAGACCATCCTGGAAGCCATGCGCGCGGCCGGGGCGCTGCGCGCCGAGCTGGAAGTGATCTGACCATGAACACGGCACGACCCCCGCAGGCGGCGGAGCTGACGCAGCGCTTCGCGCTGGACACGCAGGGCTTCGAGGCGCTCAAGCACAGCGCGCGCGGCGGCGCCGACGCCAATACGCTGCAAGCCGTCGCCAAGCAGTTCGAGGCGGTGTTCACGCAGATGGTGCTCAAGAGCATGCGCGATGCCACCCCGCAGGACGGCCTCTTCGACAACGAGCAGAGCAAGCTCTATATGTCGATGATGGACCAGCAGCTTGCGCAGCAGATGTCGTCGCGCGGGATCGGTCTGGCCGATGTGATGGTGCGCCAGCTGGCGCGTGCCACGGGCACGGCGATGCCGGCCGGCATGAGCGCCATGAGCCCGGCCGAGTCAGGCAAGGCGGCCGATGCCGAGATGGCAAGGCTGCTCGACAGCCGCGGCGCCGGGGCGGTCCCGGCCGACGCCGGCGAGCAGGCCGACCTGCCGGCGATCGGCACCATCGTGCCGGGGCAGAACTGGAATCCCACGGCCGGCCTGCGCCAGTACCAGCCGCAGTGGTACGCGGACCGTGGCCAGGGCGAGGACAGGCTGGGACGGCTGCCGGACGACGCGCCGGCCCACGTCAGCGCCTTTGTCGCCCGCATGGCCGGACCCGCGGAAGCCGCCGCGCGCGCCAGCGGCGTGCCGGCGCGGCTGATCGTAGGCCAGGGCGCGCTGGAATCCGGCTGGGGCCAGCGCGAGATTACGCACGCCGACGGCTCCACCACCTTCAACGTCTTCGGCATCAAGGCCGGCGCCAGCTGGAAGGGGCGCGTGGCAGAGATCACCACCACGGAATATGTCGACGGGCAGCCGCAGAAGGTGCGGGCGAAGTTCCGTGCCTATGGCTCGTATGACGAGGCCTGTGCCGACTATGCCCGCCTGCTGACGAACAACCCGCGCTACGCGGGCGTGGTCGGCGCGGCGTCTGCTGAAGAGGCCGCGCATGGCCTGCAGCGCGCGGGCTATGCCACCGATCCGGCGTATGGGCACAAGCTGGTGAAGATCATGAAGAAGGTGGCGGCCTGAAGGTAGCAGGTGGTTCAAGCGTAGCTTCCACCGTATGAACAAGGCTCCCCTCTCCCGCGAAGTGGGAGAGGGGTGGGGGTGAGGGCGGGAGCTTCAACGAAGTGAAGCCTGCCGGTATGCGAGCGCCTACCCTCACCCCCTGCCCCTCTCCCGCCAGCGGGAGAGGGGAGCAAACCGCCGCGCAGCGGGCGGCAGTGCGTTTGAATCCATTTCCCAGCCTAAAGTCCCGCCCCCAACCAGCCGATAACTTCCACATCCACCACCGCCGGCCCACGCCGCGGCAGTCCCATCCATCCGGGGTCAGAGCACAATGTCTCTCTTCAGTATTGGTCTTTCCGGCCTGAACACCGCGCAGAACGCGCTGACGACGACCGGCCACAACTTTGCCAATTCGGCGACCGAAGGCTATTCGCGCCAGAACACCGTCGTGGCCTCGGCCGGCGGCCAGTACACCAGCCAGGGTTTCTATGGCTTCGGCTCCAACACCACCACGGTGATCCGCGTCTATGACGAGTTCCTGACCGGCCAGCTGCGCGGCGCCACCTCGGCCAGCGCATCGCTGGCGGCGTACTCGGACCAGATCGCCCAGATCGACAACCTGCTCGCCGACCAGAAGGGCGGCCTGGCGCCGCTGATGCAGAAGTTCTTCGCGGCGGTGCAGGCCGTGGCCGACACCCCGGCCGATCCGGCAGCGCGCCAGGGCATGCTGTCGGCGGGGCAGGCGCTGGTGGGGCAGGTGCGCTCGGCCAGCAACTACTTCAAGCAGCTGCAATCGGGCGTCAACGAGCAGGTCGGCACCGTCGTCACGCAGGTCAACGCATATACCAAGCAGATTGCCAACCTGAACCAGGAAATCACCCGCCTGAAGGCTGCCTCCGGCGGCCAGCCGCCCAACGACCTGCTCGACCAGCGCGACCAGGCCGTGGCCGAGCTGACCAAGCTGGTCGGCGCCAAGGTGGTGGTGCAGGACAGCGGCACCTACAACGTCTTCGTCGGCAACGGCCAGCCGCTGGTGATGGGCAATGACGCGTACGAGCTGAAGGCGGTTGCCTCGGCGGCCGATCCCAACCGCACCGTGGTGGCCTACACCCTGCCCAACGGCAACGTGTTCGAGAGCGAGCCGGGAGCGATCACCGGCGGTTCGCTGGGCGGCCTGCTGCAGTTCCGCACCGAATCCCTGGACGCGGCGCAGAGCGCCATCGGCCGGCTGTCGCTGGCGATCGGCCAGAGTTTCAATGCGCAGCACAAGCTGGGCATCGACCTGAACGGCGCCATTGGCACCGACATGTTTGAACTGGGTAGTGCCACCTCGATCCCCAACGCCAACAACACCGTGAAGACCACGGTGGCAACGGCCAGGATCGACAATGCCTCGGCCCTGACCACCAGCGACTACAAGCTGCAGTTCGACGGCACCAACTACACGCTGACGCGTCTCTCCGACAACCAGCAAGTGGTCACGCCGGTGCCCGCCGGCGGCGTCGCCAGCTACCCGCTGCAGTTCAGCGCCGACGGTTTCACCGTCGAGATCAATGCGGCGATGGGCACCAACGATTCGTTCACGATCCAGCCCACGCGCAATGCCGCCACCGGCTTCGACATGGCGATCAGCGACCCGGCCAGGATCGCCGCGGCATCGCCGGCTCGCGCCGATGCGGCGGCATCGAACAAGGGCAACGGCACGGTCAGCCTGGGCAATGTCGCGCCCGGCTATTCGCTGCTGGCCGGCACGATCACCGCCAGGTTTGACGGAACCAAGTATGTCTTCAGCGATGCCAACGGCCCGCTCGCGTCTCAGCCGACGCCTGTGTCCAACGGCAGCAATACCGACTACTCCCTCAATGGCCTGACCTTCAGCTTCGGCGGCACGCCCAAGACGGACGACACGTTCACGCTGAGCAGCAACGCCGGCGCGGTCAAGGACAACGGCAACATGCTGGCGCTGGCCAAGCTGCAGAACGCCAAGACCGTCGGCGGCGTGTCCAGCTTCAGCGAGGCCTACGCCCAGCTGGTCAACGACGTCGGCACGCGTGCCAAGTCGGTCAAGATCGCCTCGGCCTCGCAGGACAGCATCACCACGCAGATCAAGGCCGTGCAGCAATCGGTGTCCGGCGTCAACATGGACGAGGAGACCGTGTCGATGCTGCGCTTCCAGCAGCTGTACCAGGCCAATGCCCGGGTGATCCAGACGGCCGGCACGCTGTTCGACACCATCATCGGCATCGGCAGGTAAGCGGCGGCACCCACAAGCGTCAGCAGAGTCAGAAGAGGTAACCAATATGCGCGTTGCAAGCTCCACCCTGTACCAGCAAGGCCTGGCTTCGATGAACTACCAGCAGGGCTCGCTGCTGCATATCCAGCAGCAGCTCGGCACCGGCCGCAGCATCCTGACGCCGTCCGACGATCCCGTCGGCGCCACCCGCGCGCTGGGCGTAAGCCAGGCGCAGGCCGTCAACGGCCAGTACGTAACCTCGCGCAAGCAGGCCAATATCGCGCTGGCCGCGGAAGAAAACGCGCTGCAGTCCGTCACCACCGTCACGCAGAACATCCAGACGCTGCTGGTGCAGGCCGGCAACGGCACCATGAGCGATGCCGACCGCGGCTCGCTGGCCACGGCGCTGGAAGGCCTGTACAACCAGCTGGCGGGCCTGGCCAACTCCGACGACGGCAACGGCCAGTACCTGTTCGGCGGCACCCGCTCCGGCAGCGCGCCGTTCACGCAGAGCAAAGGTCCGGGCACCTACATCGGCGACAACGGCCAGCAACTGCTGCAGGTCGATGTGGCGCGACAGATGCCCGCCGGCAACACCGGTCGCGAAGTGTTCATGAGCGTGACCGGCGGCGCAGGCTATGTCGTCAAGGGCAATGCCAACAACACCGGCAGCGCCACGTTCGGCACGGTGTCGACCACGAACCCGAGCGATCCCGACTATGGGCTCTCGATGCAGGTCACGTTTGCGGCCAATGCCAGCGGCCAGATGGAATACACCATCACCGACCTGTCGGCGGGCACGACCCCCGCACCGGTCGTGAAGGGCCCCGTTGCCTACACGTCGCCAGCCCATATCGACGTCGCCGGCGTCAGCTTCAACGTGACCGGCGATCCCAAGGACGGCGACACCATGACCATGGCTCCCGCCAGCGAGGCCGGCACCGACATGTTCGCCAACCTGCAGACCGTGATCGACACGCTGCGCCAGCCCACCCCCGACAGCAGCGACCGGGCCCATCTTGGCAACGTCATCTCCACTGCCACGCGCCAGTTCTCCAACTCGCTCGACAACGTGCTGACCGTGCGGGCATCGGTGGGTTCGCGCATGAACGAGCTGGATGCGCTGGACGATGTGGGGTCCAACCGTGACCTGACGTACTCGCAGACGCTGTCGGGGCTGCAGGATCTGGATTACGCGAAGGCGATCACCGAGTATTACCAGCGGCAGACGGCGCTGCAGGGGGCGCAGCAGTCGTTTATGCAGATTCAGGGGATGAATTTGTTTAAGTATTTGTAAGGGGAGCGCCCGCTATTGAGGAAGCGTCCTGCGGCGACCGGAGCAGCATTCGATGTCAGTACACCGGTTCCGTGCAGCCACAGGATTGGCCTCGGTCAGGAATTGAAGCGGCTCTCCGGCAGCGTTCCGTCAAGCAGGTGTCCGCAACGCAAGATTCAATTGGTCCACGGCCTGTGCCCAGTCTGCATCCTCGTCAAATTCGTCGCGCAAAAAGGCTGCCTGGGCCGGCGTCCAGAATGGTGCTTCCCAAAGATTGATGTCTTGCGGCAGCGGCGAATGCTTCGCAATGAACTCAAGGATGTCCGCTTTGCTGGATGGCAAGCCGAGCTGGGCGAACAGGTCAGAAAACTGGTGAAATGGGGTGTCCATGGGAAACTTCCGGGAAGCAGGGTTTTGTCGGATGAAATGAAAGTGTGGCCGTAGGACTGCGCTTTTCTTACAAGGGAGCGGCGCTCGCGTTAAAGGGCTGTACTCCCCAGCTATGCATGGCCCGCGCAATCAGCGCGCAAACGGCGAGCGTGCCTGAGACAACGCCCAGTGACGAAGACGTGTGGGCGTGTGCATTAAAGCCGGTAAGGAATGCAAACGCCGCCATTTCCCACTTTGTGGCGATCTTCTTGTCGTGTGTCATTTTTCAGTGAGCCGTGGTGGCGTTGCAGCCGAAGGTTGTATGGCGCCGAAAACTACACAGAGCCTTCGGCGCAGACTGGAGTTGTTTAGTTCTCGATCACCGGCGCATGCACGGGCGCGATCGACTCGTGCGTGGTTGCAGTACGTTGCGCGGCCTTGTGGACCATCGTGTAGGCGTAGTCCACGCCCATGCCGTAGGCGCCCGAGTGTTCCTTGACGAGCTTCATCACGGCGTCATAGGTATCGCGGTGTGCCCAGTCACGCTGCCATTCGAGCAGCACCTGCTGCCAAGTCACCGGTACCACGCCGGCCTGGATCATGCGCTGCATCGCGTAGTCGTGGGCTTCTTTGGTCGTGCCGCCCGAGGCATCGGCCACCATGTAGATTTCATAGTCGCCTTCGAGCATCGCACTCAGGGCGAAGGTGGTATTGCAGACTTCGGTCCACAGGCCTGCCACGATGATCTTCTTGCGGCCATTAGCGGCCAGCGCGTCGCGCACCTTCTGGTCATCCCAGGAATTCATCGAGGTGCGCTCCAGTGTTTCCTTGCCGGGGAACACGTCCAGGATCTCTGGGTAGGTATAGCCGGAGAACGACTCGCTCTCCACCGTGGTGATGGTGGTCGGCACGTCGAAGATCTTGGCCGCCTTGGCCAGGCCCACGACGTTGTTCTTCATGGTCTGGCGGTCCATCGACTGCACGCCAAAGGCCATCTGGGGCTGATGGTCGATGATGATCAGTTGGCTGTTGTGCGGGGTCAGGACCTGCAGTTTGGCGTTCGACATGATTTCTCTCCAAAAAATTTGATTCAACGATTCGGGTTTTGTTTGGCGGCGCAAATTCGCTCCGTTGCGTTGTTGCGCTGTCCATGTGCAGAACTATACCGACCGCCACATCCCAGGGAGCGGCCTATCTCCGCAATAGTTATTCAAAAAAATTGAATTCCGTTCGTCGAGACGCGAGAGAACTCTGTCCTAGTGGGTCCATCGCCCTTGGAAGTAGCGCAACATGAGTTCCGCGGCCTCGAGCGTCATCGTCTTGCAAGTGCGTACCTTGTTCAGGTCGCTGGGTGACCGGTCGTTTGTTGAAAATCGCCGCGCGAGCGATATAGCGCGACAAATAGGGAGCAGGTCCCTACGAATGGACGACCGGCGTAGACCGCCCAATCACATGTGCGTATGCAAGGCACTGGGTGAAGCCGGATGGCCAGAGTGGCCGCCGAAGAAGTGCAACCGGCCACCGGCGGTACGCCACGTCGAGAGCTTCGAAGTAGCGGCGGCAGAGCAGTGGGAAGGCCCCGTACCGCGGGAAAAGGCTGCGGCGGCATGCTGCCCATCGGTCGCCGTCAGACGACAGACCCCCGCTGGGGGCAATACCGTGCGGTACTAGGCGATGGTGTTAATGGGGGCCGGCAGCGGCAAGAGCGCCAATGTCGACCCTGTGAGCCGCAGCGCGTACATCGTCACGGGCTTGTCTACAAGGCTCTCAGTGCGCGGCAAAGGAAGTGAGCGGCGCGAACCGCCAGGTCGAAGGACGGGTCACGCGCCAGTTCGCGACCGGCCACGCAAATGATCCAGTCTCCCCTTTTGCGTTCGCAGCTCATCATCTGGTCTTCCATCTGATCTGAGAACCAGCGCCACAACGTCGCGTCTTGTTCATTGGCATGGGCCGCTGCCTGGAGCTGGGCCATCTTTAAGCAGATGTTGCCATTCATGGAATCTCCGTGTTTGCTCATCCCGTGTCTGTCTCAAGTGCCGGCCTAGCCAAATGTTGACTTCGGGCTTACGCACCTTATTCGGATGAGTCCACAGTTTCCATCGTCTTCTGGTATGACTGGCCTACACGCTTGGCGCGTCTGTAACGCATTCGGCATCCAGGCCGGCAAGCATGTCGCGATCTGCTTGAAGATCGGGGGCGAAATCAGCAGCCTCAATTCCTTCGGGGTTGGCGATGATAGTATGTTCTCCAGCAGTCGTTTGACTGCAGGAAGGCGGGCGCTTTTCGAGCTGCCAGCGTCAATGGTATTTTCAGTAACCCAAGGTCGCCCGGTCGTGTCTGGCTTGGCGCGACGATCATGACTACCTGGCCATGCGACTCTCAACACCTACTCACGAATCTGCCAAGCCGGCCATTCAGCGCGACTCATTGGGGTGCTTGTCGGAGGCATTGCGATACGATCAGGCGCTTGCCGCCGGCGATCTCAATTTCTACCGCAAGAGTTCCGTGATTGAGTGGATGAGTCAGGTAGTGACCCCAGCTTCAGCACGAGGGTTTCTGGTTGGCGTCTCTCTGATGGAAGGCCATCGTCGACGCATTTTTCGTCCGAATCAGGCGAACATGCATGCATTCGAGGCAGGTTCCATCTATCTGCGGAACTTCCAGGATGACTACAAGGCGGATATGTATGGGACGTTTGATTTCGTACTTATCGAACTGCCGCGCCCCTTCATGGAGCGTACAGCCCTGGAACTCGGCTGCCCCGCAGGTCTTGAACTGCGGCATGCCGCGGCGCAGACGGACGTCGTGCTGGCCCATCTCGCCCAGGCACTCTTACCCGCGCTCGCGCGGCCTGAAGGTGCCAGCAGGTTGTTTATCGATCAACTCGGACACGTGATCGGCACTTACCTGGTCGAACACTATGGAGGTGTCAGTCGGGGACGCATTCACTCCATGGGCCGACTTTCGCCTCGCATACTTGCGCGGGCGCAGGAGTTCCTCACGGCGCGGCTGGACGACGGAAACGTGTCCATTGCCGAGGTTGCAGATGCGTGTCAATTGTCCCGAAGTCATTTTTCCCGGGCATTTCGGCAGAGTACCGGCAAAACACCACATGAATGGCTGCTGGAGCGTCGCCTCGAGCGCGCGGCGGCACTGCTGCGCAACACGGACTTGCCGATAGCTGGGATTGCTGCGTCGTGCGGCTTTGCCGATCAGAGCCATCTCACACGCAGCTTCTCTAAGAAGCTTGGCCTGACGCCGGGTGACTGGCGGAGCGGTCGGCAGGACTAGGCACGCCTAGGTGCCAGCACTTGCCAGCCATTATCTGGCCCGCGCTGAGCACAAAAAGACAATGGAGCGCACACGCGTTCAAGCCAAAGGGCTGGCGTAACACTACATTGCTGTCGGGCGCGTCGTATCTCCCCACATGGAGTCATGGGGTGATCGCGCCCCTGATGTCGATGCTACGTGGAGGCCCTACCGTGACTGCTGTATTACCGATGCGCGCCGCATCAGCGCCGCAGGACGACGCGGTGGTCCTTGTTGTCGATGATGACTTGCAGGTGCGAAACGCGCTGGGAAGCCTATTTCGTTCAGTCGGCATCCAAGCCGTGCTGCTCGGCTCCGCGGCCGAGCTTTTTTCCTTCGGCTTCCCAGATGCGCCTTGTTGCCTGGTTCTCGAAGTGCGCCTGAAGGGGCAAAGTGGCTTGGATGTGCAAGCCCGCATGGCAGAGCTCGGCATTCATATTCCCATCATCTTCATGACCGGCTACGGGGACATTCCGATGACGGTTGCTGCCATGAAGGCGGGGGCAGAACACTTTCTTTCCAAGCCGTTCCGTGAACAGGAACTGCTCGATGCCGTCACGGAGGCACTACAAAAGGAGGGCTCGCGACGTGAGCGCTTGTGCCGATTGGCTGCAGTGCGCGACTGCTTCCGTTCCCTGACGCCGCGGGAGAGCGAGGTCATGGCGCATGCTGCATCAGGTTTGACAAACAAGGAGATTGCCGCCGCCATGTGCATCAGCGTGGTGACTGTCAAAGTTCATCGATGCCAGGCAATGCGAAAAATGAGGGCTCGGAGTTTCGCCGATCTGGTGCTTCTTGCGCAAACTCTCGGTCTCGTGCTGCTTCCCTCTGAGTCCGAAGCTGACGAGCAGCCTGCCATCCGGCTGCGGCCTCGACAGCTTGGAACCGCAACCCTAGCGTAGCGACGGCATCGGGCAGCGTGCAGAGGACGAAGGTCATGTAAGGACGTCTCATCGATCCACTGCACGACATACTCACGATGGAGGAGAGTCCGTCTTGCGAGGACGTAATGCTCTTTCAATGCATCGGATCATGTCCGTGTCCTGAAATGGCTTGTAAAGAACGCACGTCGCACCCATTGCCATGGCACGCTGATCGAATCCCTCATGCGCAAATGCTGTCATGAAAATGACGGGCATATCGAGATTGCGCGCGCGCAGAGCCTCTATCAAAGCAAAGCCGTCCATACCGGGCATTTGCGCGTCTGTGATCACGCAGGACATGCAAGGCAGCGAAGTGCACCGCAGTAGCTCTTGACCGCCTCCGAACAATTGCACGCCAAGATCGAGCGAACGCAGCAGCCCCCCCATGGCATTTCGGACGGCGACATCGTCGTCAACTATTGCGATCGTGGGGCGAGCTATCACACTGACTCCTTGAACACGCGCTGAGCGCCGGCAATGCTCTGCTGGAAGAGTAACGCCGAACCGGTGCACACCCTATCATACGATGGTATTGCCGATTCCTCGGGTGCACGTGCCACGCTACGTTGCGATGAAGTCACGCTGGCCAGGAAAATCAGTCCCCCCGCGATAGTGAGCCAGCCAGCTGTTCTGTCCGATTCATACCAAGGTATTACATGCATAGCTGCGTCGAAATGGCGCCGCTCTGGGAGTTCTGATTGTCGGTGACCGGCGCGCCCGCAGCCGTGGTGAGAGTATCTCTGTTCATCGTGATTCTTCTTGTTGGTGAAGGAGATTGGGGGGCTTCGTTCCGGAGATCAGTACACGGATGCGAAACCAGAGGAGGCAGCCGATGAGTCACCCTTCCCCGCGCAGGACTGTCCTTCGCACAGTGCACTGCTCCGGCGACACGGGACCTGGCTATGGCCGACCACTTGTTTGGGGGCGAGTTCCGGGCCCGTACAGCAAGGTGACCGGACAGGCTTCCAAACGCCGATTCAGGTCAATGTCAGTTGCAGCGTGTCGTGATCCTGCAAAACCAGGAGAGATTAATTGGCGATTCAGGATGTGGCCATTGTCTGTTCGTATTAGCTGGCTGGGCGAGGGCATCTCGATTTCATTCGTCTGCCAATTCACTTCTGTTGGCTGTTCGCGCCATTGCGCCAAGTCAGGAAACTGAGCGCCGTCAGCAACACGGCTGGCAGCATTACACACCAGAGTGAAAGCATCGAATAGCCAAGGGCACCGAGAGCGGCGCCCGATGCGAAACCCGCGAGCGCCGGTACCATCTTTTTGAGCCGAGCGCGTATGGCTTTGCCTTCCGCCTCAGATGCGGATGGCAGGTCCACCAGGTCAATGATAATTTGCGTGGTATTTCCCGTCATGATCGTAGTGGGGCCAAGGTCCGACAAAGACGTCCGGGACAGTGAGTTCTGAATACCCATGGCCACTACGGCAAGCATGCCGGCGCCGACGGCTGCAGGCGTACTTGGATCGGAAATGGGAGAGGCGTGGACCCCGGCAACTATGAAGAGAACCAGCGCCACGGCCTCGGCAAACAGCAACAGCGAGGGTGCCGATTGTTTGTCCCGTACGATGCGTGACTCGGTCAACCTGGCGGCCGCAACCGCCAAGGCAAAAGTCGGCAGCGCAAGCAGTTTGGCGAGCAGACCCGCAGAATCACCGGCGATGTCGACGCCGATCATCACGAAGTTTCCTGTCACGTGTGCCGTAAACAGGCCGAATAGTGAAATGAACCCGACCACGTCTACATAGCCGGCGACGAAGGCCAGGATGCAGCCTAACGCCGGTCCTGAAAGATCAGCGCGGCGACCGGCGTCAGGAAGCTGTGTGGGTGTCAATGCGGTCTCTCACGATGGTTGGTCAGCGGACGGTCAGAAGCTGTGCCGCATCGCAATGGCGAACGTCTGCGGGTCTGCGCCAGCCTTGATGCCGAGGTTGTTGATGGCGAAGTCATAGGCCGCGTTGCTGCGGTTGTTGATGCGGCTGTAGTAGGCGTATAGCGCGGTTCGCTTGGAAAGGGGGTAGTCATAGCCGACGGTTACCTGAAATGCGCCGGTATCCGAACCACTTCGGACGGATCCAATCGTCTCCATAGCTGTGCCGGTGCCATCGCCGACAAAGGCGAAGCCGGCGCGTATGCTACCGGTGCCAAGCTGCTGTATCAGCGAGACATAGTAGCCATTGCGCGTAAGGTCTCCGGTGGCGGTACGATAATGCAGGCGTTCATACAGGGCACTGATGCGCGTCGAGGGGAACTGGTAGGAAATTCCTGCCTTGATTGCGTCGTCGTTGCGTCCGCTGGTCTGATAGTGCTGGTGGATTTCATAGGCAAGCGTCAGGTTCAGGTTGCCGTGGCCATAGGCCGTGGCAAAGGAATACAACGCTGGATTGCGCGGCACCGTGGTCTTTTCTTCCGGCAATCCCCAGGCGATGGCGCCGCTCAAGCCGTGCCACGTCGGCGACTGGTAGTGCAACGAGTTCTTCTGCCGTCGATCAAATGAGCTGGTGTTCTGGACATTGTCGCTGCTAGAGGCAGCGCCATTGCCTATCAGCGCCATGTAACCCGCAGTGGTGGGGTAATACGAGTCGTAGCTCTTGGTTGCACTTGTGTATGGCGTGTCCCAGTTGCCCATGAAGAGGGTGCCGTACGGGCTCTGAAGGCCGAGCCGGGTATCCCGCGCGGCGATCTGTCCAGCGCCGTTGTCAATCGACAGGGCGCTTTCGATTTGCCAGATCGCCTTGATCCCATTGGCCAACTGTTCCTCGCCCCGCATGCCGAACACAGAGCGGTTATTCGTGAGGCGTGCCGTATTGCCCAATCTGGTGCCGTCGGTAGCGGTGGTCACGGTCACATACTCGATTGCCGTGTTCAGCCGGCCATAGATCGTGACGTTGTTGTCCGCCAGGGCAGGTGCCGCGGCCGCGGACAAAGACGCAGCCAGGGCGACGTGAATGCGCCGGGGCGCGATTGCGTTAGTGCGGCTGGCAAGTGCTTCGGACTGCGTTCGGGAGCGGCTCATGCTGTTATTGGTTCCCTTCCTTGCTACGCGCGGGGAGGGATGCCGACGGTTCAACGGCCGTGTCCGCATTGGGCGGTGTACCCGTAATCTTCGGGACGCATTCGCCGCGGAACCATGCAATGGTGACTGGCTCGCCGGCCAGCATGCGCTTGACCGGCGGCACAACCTGCTCGCCAATCAGCATGCCCAGCAGCCCGATCAAAGCAATTGCGGGCGGCGCAGGCGAGCGGACCTGCATCAGTGCATAGATAATGCCGACCAGGATGCCGGCGCCAAGGGAGATGAGATAGAGCTTCATATGTGACAAGGTTGGAGAGGGGGAAATCGGTGCGGCGTCACGCCGGCGGCAAGCCCAGGCCGAGCAGGTGTCTTACGTGGGGCGGCTCGGCGCCCACGTGGAAGCTGGCCACGTCGCGCTGCACATCGGCATCGGCGTGCGGTACGCGCTGGTGCTGGCGCAGGTGCTCGGCCCACGACTCGACCAGGAACCACTCGGTCAGCAGTTCGGGGTTGGCCGGATCTTCCATCACGCCCCAGCTGAACGCACCGTCACGCAGACGCTCTTCCGACAGCTTGTGCACCGCATGCAGGAACGCATCGCGGTTGGCGGGCGGGATGCAGTATTCGATCAGGATCATCACCGGACCACGGTCGTGCGCGATCTCGCCGGCCATCTCCGGTTCGGGCCAGTGATGTGCGGGACCGAGGTCTTCTTCGCCGCGCGGCAGCCGCATGCGGTGCAGGATCAGCGCGGTAACGACCAGCCCCGCCGCGGCGATCAGCAGCGCATGCGGTGTGCCCAGTGCCTGCGCCACAAAGCCCCAGACCAGGCTGCCACCGGCCAGCGCGCCGTTGAACACCATCTGGTAGACCGCCAGCGCGCGGCCGCGCACCCAGTTCGGCAGGATCGCCTGCGCCGCGCCGCCGAGCGTGGTCAGCGCGATGATCCACGCGGCGCCGAGCAGCAACAGTAGCGGCAATGCCAGCCATACGGGCGGTGCGCTCGACAGCGCCGCCATGACAGCGGCCGTGACGATCGCGGACAACAGCACCATGCCATCTGCATCGAGCCGCTGCTGCAGTCTGGACATCGTCAGCGCGCCAAGGATCGCGCCAGCACCCACTGCGCCCAGCAACACGCCATAGAGGCCGGCACCGCCATGCAACAGCTGACGGGCTACCAGCGGCAACAATGCCCATACGCCGCTGCCGAAGGCAAAATGCACGGCGGCGCGCGCCAATACTACGTGCAGCTTGCTGTGCGCGCGCGTGAAGCGTAAGCCTGCTCGGAAAGCGCTGAAGAAGTGTTCGCGCAGCGGATCGCTTGGCTTTTCGGGACGCTTCCACCAGATCAGCGCTGCGATGACGAACACATAGCTGAGCAGGTCTGCGCTATACGTGGCAGCCGCGCCGAATGCCGCGAGCAGCAGACCCCCGGTAGCCGGTCCAATCGCACGGGCGACGTTCACGCCCAGCGAGTTCAGTGCCACGGCCTGTCGCAGCGTGCTCGGCGGCACAAGCTCGGGCACGATCGACTGCCACGTTGGCCCCATCATCGCCGCACCCACACCGCCGACGAACGCCAGCGCAATCAGGATTTCGATCGTTAGCGCCTGGCGCCACGCCAGCAGCATCAGCGTGCCGCTGACCATGGCCAGCCCGATCTGGACCACGATCAGGAAGCGGCGCCGGTCGAGGATGTCGGAGAGCACACCGGCCGGAATCGCTAGCAGGAAGACGGGCAGCGTGGCAGCCGCCTGGATCGCGGCGACCGCTGCCGGTGAAGTGGAAAGATCGGTTGCCAGCCATGCGCTGGCCACATCCCGCATGAAGCTGCCGATGTTACCGAGGACCGTGGCCACCCACAGTACCGCAAACGTGGGTTGGGCCAGCGGAGCAAACGTGCCGCCCGATGCAGGCTTGGCCGCAGAGATGGCAGATTGCGTCATGGTTGTCTCCGCGTGCGAAGGTCATCCCACGCCACGAGCAGGAACCCACCCACCAGGCCCAGATGTTCGAAGAACGCGTTAGCCATCATGAACTGCGCCTCGGGCGGTGCGCTCCAAAACCGGTTGGCCAGGAACGTGGCCATCAGCGTGAACGCCGCCAGCGCCAGTGCGCCTAGCCAGCGCCAGAAGCCGGTCAGGATCATTGCCGACGCACCAAGCTCCAGCGCAATCGTCGCCGCAGCCAGCGGCACGGCGGGCGACAGGCCGAAGTGCTGCATCTCTGCCACTGCGCTGGAGAAGTCGAACAGCTTGACCAATACGCCCTGCAGGTAGGCTGCGCACAGCAACAGCAGGGCGATCCAGCGCAGCCAGCGAGGCAGCCGGTGCGTGTTGTTGCCGGCCGTGGCTAGCGGGGGCGTCGAGATGGTCATGGCCGCTCTCCGATGTGGTCAACGTGGATCAGAATGCCCAGCACGAGCAGCCCAGCGCGCCCCAGAACGTGCTTTCGTCCGACGTCGGCACGCTCGAGGTCCACGCGTTGGCATGCGCATGGCCATGCACGCCGCACGAACTGGCGCAGCCGCACGCGGTGTTCAGCGCCAGTGCGCGCGCCTGGGCCTGCGGGCGCGGCTGGTACTGGCTGCCGTGGCGGGCCGGTGACCAGTCGGGCATCGCGGGCGGGATGTCGGGCGCATGCTCGCCGAATTCGCTGTCGCCATAGACCACCTTGCCGCCGAGCACGGTCAGCACCGACGTGATGTCCTGGATGTCGTCACCAGGCACCGAGTAGTAGTCGGCCGACAACACGGCCAGGTCGGCCAGCTGGCCCACCTTGATCTGGCCCTTCTTGCCCACTTCGGATGAGAACCACGTGTTGGCCTCGGTCCACAGGCGCAGCGCCGTTTCGCGATCGAGCAGGTTGGCCTGCGGGTACATCGACATGCCGCCCACGGTCTTGCCGGTGGTCAGCCAGTACAGCGAGACCCACGGGTTGTAAGAGGCCACGCGCGTGGCATCGGTGCCGGCGCCGACCTTCACGCCTCTTTCCAGCATCTTCTTGACCGGCGGCGTGGCTTCGGCAGCGCGTGCGCCATAGCGCTCGACAAAGTACTCGCCCTGGTAGGCCATGCGGTGCTGCACCGCGATACCGCCACCGAGCGCGGCGATGCGGTCGATATTGCGGTCGGAAATCGTCTCGGCGTGATCGAAGAACCAGTTCAGGCCGTTGAACGGGATGTCCTTGGCGACCTTCTCGTAGACGTCGAGCGCGCGCGTGATGGTCTGGTCATAGGTCGCATGCAGGCGCCACGGCCAGCGCTTTTCGGCCAGCAGGCGGATAACCGGCTCCAGATCGGCTTCCATCGACGGCGCCATGTCGGGGCGCTCGACACGGAAGTCCTCGAAGTCGGCCGCCGTGTAGACCAGCATTTCGCCGGCGCCATTGTGGCGATAGAGGTCATCGCCCTGGCCTGGCTTCACGGTCGACGTCCAGGTCTTGAAGTCGCTCAGCTCTTCCTTGGGCTTCTGCGTGAACAGGTTGTAGGCCAGGCGCACCGTGAGGTGGCCTTCCTTGTGCAGCTCCTCGATGATGTTGTAGTCCTCGGGGTAGTTCTGGTAGCCGCCGCCGGCGTCGATCACGCCGGTCACACCGAGCCGGTTCACCTCGCGCATGAAATGGCGTGTCGAGTTCTTCTGGTACTCGGGCGGCAGCTTCGGACCCTTGGCCAGCGTGGCGTAGAGGATCGTCGCGTTGGGCTTGGCCAGCAGCAGGCCGGTGGGGTTGCCGCGTGCATCGCGCACGATCTCGCCGCCCGGAGGGTTCGGCGTGTCCTTGGTGTAGCCAACGGCACGCAGTGCGGCGCCGTTCAGAATGGCGCGGTCGTAGAGGTGCAGGATGAACACCGGGGTGTCAGGCGCCACGGCATTCAGTTCGTCGATGGTCGGCAGGCGCTTTTCCACGAACTGGTGCTCAGTGAAGCCGCCCACCACGCGCACCCATTGCGGTGCGGGGGTGCGTGCCACTTGCTCCTTGAGCATGCGCATCGCATCGGCCAGCGAACGCACACCGTCCCAGCGCAACTCCATGTTGTAGTTCAGGCCGCCGCGGATGATGTGCATGTGGCTGTCAATCAGCCCGGGAATGGCCCGCCGGCCGTTCAGGTCGATCACCCTGGTCTGCGTTCCCGCCAGCTTCATGATGTCCTGGCGCGTACCCACCCCGACGAAGCGGCCGTCCTGGATGGCCACGGCGTCGGCCTGCGGATTGGCACGGTCGAGCGTGGCGAACTTGCCGTTGACGAGAATGAGGTCGGGAGTCGGGTTCGGTGACATGGCGAATAGTTCCGAAGAGGCTGCCGCACTGAGGGCGGCAGCCGAGGCGATGAAGTGCCGGCGGGTAATGTACATCTCGGCTTATGCGTTCAGGAAGGCCAGCAGGTCGGCATTGACCTGGTCGGCATTGATCACGCACATGCCATGCGATGCACCCGGATATACCTTGAGCGTGGCGTTCTTGACGATCTTGGCCGACAGGCGGGCCGAATTGTCGATGGGTACGATCTGGTCGTCGTCACCGTGCAGGATCAGCGTCGGCACGGTGATTTTCTTCAGGTCCCCGGTGTAGTCCACTTCCGAGAACTCCTTGATGCAGGCGTACTGGCCCAGGAGGCCACCGGTCATGCCCTGTGCCCAGAACGCATCGATGGTGCCTTGCGAAACCTTGGCTCCGGGCCGGTTGAAGCCGAAGAACGGCGTGGTCAGGTCCTTGTAGAATTGCGAGCGGTTTTCCGCCACGCCCTTGCGGATGCCGTCGAACACTTCCATCGGCAGGCCGTTCGGATTGGCCGCGGTCTTGAGCATGATAGGCGGCACCGCGCCAATCAGCACCGCCTTGGCCACGCGCTTCGTGCCATGACGGCCGATGTAGTGCGCCACTTCGCCGCCGCCGGTGGAGTGGCCGACCAGCGTTGCGCCCTTGATGTCGAGGGCGTCCAGCAGCGCGGCCAGGTCGTCGGCGTAGGTGTCCATGTTGTTGCCCTGCGCGGGCTGGTCCGAACGGCCATGGCCGCGACGGTCATGGGCGATCACCCGGAATCCCTTCTGGACCAGAAAGAGCATCTGGGCGTCCCAGGCGTCGGCATTGAGCGGCCAGCCGTGCGAGAACACCACCGGGCTGCCCGTGCCCCAGTCCTTGTAGAAGATGCGCGTGCCGTCTTTGGTCGTGACGTAGTGGCCCTGCTTCGTGGCGCGGCTGCTGGCCGGCGCGGCTTCCGCGGTCGTGGGCGTCAGTGCGGCAAGCGACGCCACCGATGCGGCCGCGGCGCCAACAGTGCTGCCTACCAGCAGTTGCCGGCGCGATGCATCGATGTTGTGACCTTGTTCCTGGGTGTGTTCCATTTGCATGATTAGGGCTGGCTGAATGTTGGCTCGAAATCCTGGATGAATGAGATCGCTGGTTGCATCGGCCTATGCACGGAATTCGTGCGTAGGCCGATGACCATCTTCTTCTTGATCAGCTAGCTGTTTAGCGTGCGGGCACCGGGGCGATGGATTCGTGCCCCGTAGCCGTGCGCTGGGCGGCCTTGTGGACCATCGTGTAGGCGTAGTCGACACCCATGCCATAGGCGCCCGAGTGTTCCTTCACCAGCTTCATGACGGCGTCATAGGTGTCGCGGTGGGCCCAGTCGCGTTGCCATTCCAGCAGCACCTGCTGCCAGGTCACCGGCACGGCGCCGGCCTGCACCATGCGTTGCATGGCGTAGTCGTGGGCTTCCTTGCTGGTGCCGCCCGAAGCGTCGGCCACCATGTAGATCTCATAGTTGCCTTCGAGCATGGCGCACAGCGCGAAGGTGGTGTTGCAGACCTCGGTCCACAGGCCGGCCACGATCACCTTGTTGCGGCCGTTGGCCTTGAGCGCATCGCGCACCTTCTGGTCGTCCCACGAGTTCATCGAGGTGCGCTCAAGCGTCTTCTGGTCCGGGAACACGTCGAGCAGTTCCGGATAGGTGAAGCCCGAGAACGACTCGCTCTCGACGGTGGTGATCGTCGTCGGGATATTGAAGATCTTTGCCGCCTTGGCCAGGCCGACGACGTTGTTCTTCATCGCCTGGCGGTCCATCGACTGGACGCCGAACGCCATCTGCGGTTGGTGGTCGATGAAAATCAGCTGGCTGTTCTGCGGGGTGAGGACTTCAAGCTTGGGGTTCGACATTGCGTTGCTCCTGTTTGGGGGGGGCGAGAGTAAGGCTGCCGTGGCATCACCGCCGGGGCAGAGCCGCGTCGGGGCGGCTTGGCATAAGGGCCGCGACCGGCGTTTGTGTCCGGAACGCAACCTGAGGGAAGAATAGTCGGCGCTGTCGGCCGTCGCTATTGTCGATTCGTATTAGCCGTCCGCTGCCTTGGTTTCATCGCGAAGCCGCCAGGCCGTGCTACAGCAAATAGGGAGTGGCTTCGCCAACCCTTGCGGCGTAGGAAGGCATTGGGGCTGCGTGCGGGTTCGATGTGCGTTAGCCTGCAAACTGGCCGGCTGGGCCAGCCGCCAACTGTCACGCTGAACTAACCCCATGGTATAAGTAGTCCATGATCCCGGTCTTGTGATGTAATGATTAGTTTTGCGGGGTCATGGCGGCGGGAGTGGGCCTGCCCAAACCTCGCGCACCGATGGGTGCGCTGGAGATAGACTGTGACAATCAACAGCTTCGTAACCGCGGACACCAGTGCGAGTGATGAAGCGATGGTGCTGATCGTTGATGACGACGCGATGCTTCGCGGCGCGTTGGAGAACCTCTTCCGATCAGTCGGGATGCGCGTCGCACTGTTCGCATCCGCTGCCGAACTGCTAGCATTCGCGTTCCCGGACGCGCCCACTTGCCTTCTGCTCGATGTCAGGCTCCGCGGGCAGAGTGGCCTGGACCTGCAGACCCGGCTGTGCCAAATGGGCATCCAGGTCCCAATCATTTTTATGACTGGTCACGGCGACATCCCCATGACCGTTGCCGCTATGAAGGCTGGTGCTGAAGATTTTTTGGCGAAGCCATTCCGCGAGCAGGACCTGCTCGATGCCGTGGCGGCCGCCTTGCAAAAGGTTCGGCATCGCCGCCATGGCATGCGTAAGCTGGATGAACTGCGAGCCAGCTACCAGAGCCTGACGCCGCGCGAGGCCGAGGTCATGCGCATGGTGGTGGCGGGTCTGCTGAACAAGCAGATCGCCAGCGAGCTAAGTATCAGCGAGGTCACCGTGAAAATTCATCGCGGCCAGGCCATGCGCAAGATGAAGGCGCGCACCTTTGCCGAGCTTGTATTGATGGCACAGCAACTCGGCATTTGCGAGGCGCCGCATTGAGTTCCTGTAGCCTCCCGCTGTCGGCGGCATCTAGTCCTGAGGCGGCAGGGTGAACTGAAACACGGCCCCGCAAGGCACATTGGGGCTCGCCCACAGCCGCCCTCCGTGTGCCTCGACGATCAACCGGCAGATCGCCAGGCCCATGCCCAGACCCTCCGCCTTGGTAGTGAAGAAGGTCTGGAAAACCCGCTCCAGATCTTGCGGCTCCAGCCCGATGCCGGCATCCTGAACGGCAACCAGCACAGCCCCCGATGCATCGAGGCGCGACCGGATCAGCAGTTCCCGCGGCCGCTCTGCCACCTCTTTCATTGCCTCGATGCTATTCATCATCAGGTTCAGGAGCACCTGCTGCAACTGCACCCGGTTACCCACAACCGGTGGCAGGTCAGGCGCCAGCTCCGTCCGGAGCAGGACTTGATGGCGGCCTAGCTCTCCCTGGATGAGGGCAATCGTGTCTTCGATAAGGGTGTTCATGTCAAGGCGCGCCGTGACGGCGGCCGTCTTCTTAAGCAGCGCACGCATTCCTCCAATCACTGCGCCAGCCCGATGGCCATCCTGAACGATGCGCCCCAACGTCTCTCGCACCTCGGCGAGATCGGGCGGCTGGCGAGCGAGCCAGCGCAGGGCCGCATTGGCGTTGGTGACGATGGCGGCCAGCGGCTGGTTGACCTCGTGAGCGATTGAGGCGGTCAGCGCGTTCAACGTCGTCACGCGGGTAACGTGTGCCAGTTCGGCCTGTGCCTGGTGCAGCGCCTCCTCGGCGCGCTTGCGCTCGGTTAGATCAAGTATGTAGGAGACACCTTGGTCCCCACCCTCTTCGAATGTCGCGCACCCTAGCAGGACGAGCACGCGGCTTCCATCCTTGCGGAAGAACTCTTTTTCGAACGGCGGCAAGGTCCCGCTGATCCGGAGGTCCTGGAGCAACCGTGCGTCACGCTCGCGCCAGTCCGGGGGCGTCAGGTCCGTCCAGCGCAAGGGGGCCGAGGCGAGATCCTCGCGGTCGTAGCCCAGCATGCGGAGGAACGCGTCATTGGCCTCGAGGATTCGGCCGTCCAGGTGCCAGATGCAGATCCCGATGATGTTGGCCTCGACCAGGCGCTGGATCTTCGCTTCGCGTTGTGCGAGATCCCGATACAAACAAGTAATCTCCAGGGCGATCGCGGCCTGCGAGGCGAGCATCTTCAGTACGGCGGTTCGGCTCGGCGCGAAGACGCGTGGCGAGAGGTTGTTCTCGAGGTAGAGCACCCCGATGAGCTTGGCCTGTGTGAGCAATGGCAGGCAGAGAATCGATCGGGCATGATGCTGCAGAATGTATGGATCGGCGGAAAACGGGTGCTGTGTCGCGGCATTGTCGAGAATGATGCTCTCGCGGGTGCGCAGGACATAGTGGAGCACCGATGCCGGCAGCGCAGTCGCAGTCACGCTCTTGTCGCGGAGCTGCACCGTGACAATATCGCCACCGGTCGTAGCCTCTGCTGCGATGCGCTGCTCGGCCCCTCGGGGCAGGATCAGCAGTCCCCGTTCCGCGCCGGCCTGTTCAATCGCGGTGCGCATGAGTGTGTCGAGCAATTTGTCCAGGACGATCTCGCCGGACACAGCTTGCGACACGGCAATCACGGTGGCGAGGTCCAGGTGTTCGACCGGCGCCCCGATCGTCGTCGTCGGTGCGGGTGCTCGCTCTTCCCCCCAGAGGTGCGGATACAACGCATCGAGTTGCCGCACCTTGCCGCCGGCGCCCCAGCGGAGATAGCCATGGCGGGCATCCTGCAAATACACGCGCGCAATCTTTTCAAAGCCACGCGCAGCATAGAATCGCGCGGCCAACTCGTTGGCGAGCGCCTGGTTATGGATGAAATCATTGTCCTGCGCGGAGCGGATGGCCTGCTCGTAGAGGCGCATTGCATCAACTTCGCGCCCATCGAGGCGGGCGATTTCCGCGCCAACCAATGCGGCTCTGTTCTCGAAATTCTCCGGACAATGCTCGGACCAGACAAGGAGCTGGCGATGATGTGCGGCCAATGCCTCCAGGTGCCGGGTCCGTTCTGGCGCGGTGGCCGTGCCGCAACATGCGGCCCGCGCCAACGCTGCGTAGAAGTGGTATTCCGCCTGCTCGAAGAACGATGGCGATGTCCAGAGGAGACTTTCTGCCCTGTCCGCCGCCGTTATGGCGGCTGCGTGGTCGTCGGCGAGGAAGCGTGCCTGCAGTTTTCGGATCCAGTACCAGCAGGTGGCGAGGGCGGGGCCCGGAGCCTCATCCAGATACCGCTCAAACTGCTCCTCGCTGAAATCATCATCATCGAAGACGCCGAACACCGGGGTCAGTCCGCGCAGAGTTCGCGCCAGCTGGAGCTGGGGAGTAACCCGGTCGACGGCGAGACCGAAGCTCGCCCGGCGCGCGAAGCCGATCGTGGCCTCAGCTTCGTTCTGCACCTCGGCAAGCGGATCGCCGCAGGCGAGCAACTGCGTAATGAGGTTGTTGCGCGCGAAGGACGCGTAGGTAAGGTCACCAAGCTTGCTGGCCACGTCGAAAGCGCGCCGCACCAGGCTGCGCGCGGCACGGATGGGTTGCGTCCATTGCATCACGTGGCCGCCGAAAGCCTGGTAGACGCGGGCCCTGAAGCGGTCCAGCCCGCGCTGCTCGACCAGGTTCAGGCCGAGCTGGCCGAAGCGGAATGCCGCCTTGTAGTCGCCGGACCGAGGCCCCAGGAGCATGCCGAGCCAGGTATAGGCGAGGCACGACGCGTCGCTGTTGCCATGCTCGAGGCTGAGGTTTGCCATCCGCCCGATGATGAGGGAGCCCAGGTTCACGTCGGTGTACCAGGCCGGCAGCATCAGCGCGGTCAGGACATCCATGGTCTCGCACGCGACCGCATTGGTCATCATCGGCAGGTCGAGCAGCGCCTCGATCGGGCGGTCGCCAAGTTGCCGCCACATCCGGTCGTATTCCTGCAGAACCTCCTCATCTGTCGGGTGTGCCGAACACTGGACGCCGGCGCGGTACAGGTAGTCGAGGCCCACCTCGACGGCGCGCTCGCGCTGGCCGAGGGCCAGAAACAGCTCCAGCCGCAGCTGGGTGACGGAGGCCAGATCGGGGAGGCTGGCGGCACGGCACGCAAGCTCGGCCAGGCGCGCGTCCGCCGCGGCCGGCGCGCCGGTCAGAAATTCGCATTCGGCGAGATGGAACTCGAGCGCGAAGGCAAACTTGGGCCGGCGCTTCCAGGCGTCCCCCTGCATGAGCGCTGCACCGGCGGTGAGATAGGTCAGCGCCGAGGCGTAGGCCGTGGACGCCTTGGCGCGCTGGCCGGCGAGCAGATTCAGCTCGGCCACTTGCTCTCGCTCCTCGGCCGCGGTGATAAGGTCGGCGCCACGGTTGAGCTGGCCGACGATCTCGAAGACACGCTCCGCTATTGCCTCAGGCGGCGTGCCCGCAGCGAGCCGTCTGCCAATAGCGAGGTGCGCTGCCGGCCGCGCGTCTTCAGGAATCAGCGCGTAGGCCGCCTCCTGGATACGATCGTGCAGGAATCGGTAGGTATTTCCCAAACGCAACACAAGTCCGGCGCGTACTGCCGGCCACAGAGCCGCGTCCAGCACCGCCTCGCTGGCATCCTGGACCATGGCCAGGGTAGCGATCGCCGCGTCATTACCGAGACACGCCAACTGCTTCAGGGCGCTACGGGTCGCCGCTGGAAGGCGCCTCAGCTTGGCGAGCATGAGATCGACCACATTGTCGGTGAAGCCCTTGGACCGAATCTGCTCAAGGTCCCAAGACCAGCGCGCGCCACGATGATCGAAAACAAGCAGCCCCTCTTCGGTCAGGGCGGTAAGGAACTGGATGGCGAAAAATGGGTTACCGCCAGTCTTCTCCTGCACCAGGCGGGCCAGAGGTGCGGCGTCCCCAGGTGCGCATTGCAAGGCATCGACGATGAGTCTGCTTACATCTTCGAACCCAAGGGGGGAAAGTGCGATGTCATTTACCCGCCCCCCGGCCTGGCGGATTGCCGACAATCGCAGTAGCAACGGATGTCCGGGCTTGACGTCGTCATTCCGATAGGCTCCGATCAGCAGCACGTGGCGTACCTCCGGCTGGGTCGCCAGATACTCGAGCAGATCGAGTGTTGCCGCGTCCAGCCACTGCAGGTCGTCGAGAAAGAGTGCCAGCGGATGCGCGGGTTGGGCAAAGACGGCAAGCAGGCGCTGGAAAACCATCTGGAATCGGTGCTGCTCGTCGCCCGGCGGCAGCTCCGGAACCGGCGCCTGCGGCCCCAGAATCAGCCCGAGCTCGGGTATGAGCGGCACCATGAGGCCGCCATTCGGGCCCAGCGCCTGCGCCAGTGCGGCGCGCCAGGGCGCCAAGTCGGCCTCGCTCTTGCCCAGTAGTGGGCGGACCAGACTCTGGAAAGCCTGTGCCAACGTCGCATACGGGATGTCTCGCTTGTATTGATCGAACTTGCCCGAGGCGAAAAGGCCGTTCCTGGATACGAGTGCGCTGCGCAATGCAAGCACGACCGAGGTCTTCCCGATGCCGGCGTAGCCGGAGACCAGCACAATCTCCGGCGTGCCCTGGGTTACTACCCTGTCGAAGGCAGCGAGCAAGGTCTCAATCTCGCGCTCCCGTCCGTAGAGCCGTTCCGGAATCAACGGCCGATCAGGCAGGTCATGCTCGCCAAGCGGGAAGGTGTCAACGCGTCCCAGGCTTTCCCATGCGGTCAGGCTGCGCCGTAGATCGGCCTCCAGTCCGGCTGCCGTCTGGTAGCGCTCCTCCGCTGTCTTGGCGAGCAGCTTCATCACGATGGCGGAGAGCAAGGCCGGGATCGACGGTACCCGCTGCGCCGGCGGTACTGGCTGCCGGGCGAGATGACTGTGCAGCAGATCCATCGGGTCGTCGGTGGCAAACGGCAGCACGCCGGTGAGCATTTGGTAGAGCGTGACACCAAGCGAATAGAGGTCGCTGCGCGCGTCGATTGGCCGGTTCATGCGTCCGGTCTGCTCGGGGGCCATGTAGGCCAGCGTGCCGGCGATTTCTTCCGGTGGCGCCAGTCCCTGGCGCTCGCGCGACAGGCGCGTGGCAATGCCGAAGCCTGTCAGCCGCGCCTCGCCAAGGGCATCATTCACCAGGATATGGGCCGGCTTGAGGTCCTTGTGAATAAGACCCCGCTGGTGGAGTTGGTCCAGGGCCGCGGCGATGCTGACGGCCTGGCGCAAGAAACGGCCCACTTCCATGGGGGCACCCAGTAGCCCGGCAAGCGGCTCGCCGCCGGGGTCCTCAAGCAGCAAAACAGTCCGACCATGTTCCCCCACAAGCTCTAGCGGACGTACTGCCCAACTGCCGTCCAGCTCACCCTTCAAGCCGTATTCGTGCGCGAGGCGAGCGAGGGTAGAGGGGGGCGGGTGCTCGGCTGCGGGCCTCACAGCCAGCACAGCCTTGGGCTCGCCATCCGGACCGAGGAGCCAGCCTCGACCGACAACGCGATCGCCGTCCTCCCATGCGACCTGGAAGCCGACGCCCGTCTCAGTGCCGAAGGAAAACAATGAGTTCATCTGCCGTGTTCCGCTCTCAAGACGATAACTGCCTTTGGTGTTTCTGGACCGGATGCATCGAACCAATGTCTCCGCAACTGTCGTACCGGTGAGCTGGTCACGGCGGCCGAGCGAAACAATTTTGCCACGGGCTACGCCTTAAGGGTTCGTGTGCCTGTCTCGCATCACCGAGTCCGAGTCCGCCCGCGTTTTTGTTCTCCTGATCTGGGCCTCTACTCAGCGAGTCAAAGATCCGCTCCCGTCAGCGGGTCAATGGCGGGACCGCTATTCCTGATACCCTGGACCAGTTGCGTGCAGCGCAACCGGACCGCGGCATCGATCTTGAGGTGAAGGGCAATGTTCAGGGTGTTTGGGACGGTTTGCGCTGCATTCAGTACCTGATTGATCTTCGCCCGCCCTCCAACTTTCTCCCGAAGCTGTGGAGATTCCGTAATATTCCGAGTGTAGTGGTCAAGTTATTTCGGACAGGCAGA
>NZ_JFJW01000136.1:52407-58763 GCF_000611125.1 Cupriavidus sp. SK-4 | reverse complement strand
GGGTTCGTCCAATAGTCCGTCGACGTAGGCACCAGACAGGGTGCGTAGCAGGGTCGAACCACCAACGCCGTGGAATGGATGGCCAGCCGCCCAGGCGACGCGTTTCTTGCCTACGCCCGCCAAGAGCCACAAGCCGTCCACATGACAACGCGCCCCCCAAACTCACACCTCCAACTCCTCCAGCACCCGCCCCTTGGTCTCGATGCCAAGGAAATGCACGGTGACAGCCGCCAGCGCCGGCACCACGGACAGCGCGAAGAAGGCGACGCTGAGGTTGCCGCTGCCAATGGTGCTGGCGATCAGGCCAGGCGCGAAGATCGCCGCCAGCTTCAGCCACGCCCCACCCAGCCCGCACCCCATCGCCCGCACGCTGGTCGGATACAGCTCCGGCGTATAGACATAGGCGGTGATAAAGCCGCTGGCCAGGAAGCCCATCGCCAGCGCGCAGAAGGTCGCTACCACATACACGTTCGAAGCGTGGAACACCCCCGCCAGCACCAGCGACAGCGCGCACAGCAGGAACGACACGTTGATCACCGGCTTGCGGCCCACCTTGTCGACGATCATTGCGCACACCAGCGAACCGACCATGCCCAGCACCGAGGCACCGGCGGCAAGGTTCAGCGCCAGCTGCAGCGGCGCGTGGTAGACGGTCTTGTAGACCGTGGGCAGCCACGTCGACAGCCCGTACTGGATAAAGCCGCAGGTCGCCCACAACATCCATACCGCCAGCGTGCGGCCGAGGTAGGCCTTGCTGACCAGGTCACGCACGCGCCGGCGCGGGTGCTGAGTCATGCGGTCGTAGCTGCCGGCATTGACCGGCGGCGGCAGCGGACCCTTGGCGCGCGCCTCGAACGCACGCAGTGCGGCATCGGCTTCTTCAAGACGGCCTTTCTCCGCCAGCCAGCGCGGCGATTCCGGGATCACGCGGCGCAGGATGAAGAACAGCACCAGCGGCACGCCGCCGATGAAGTACATCACCTCCCAGCCGTAATGCGGCACCAGCCAGGCGCCAACGCCGTTGGACACCATCAGGCCGATCGGGAACACCACCTCGTACAGCAGCACGAAGCGCCCACGGCCATGCGCGCGCGTGACATCGTTGATATAGGTGGCGGCCACCGGCAGCTCACCGCCAAGGCCGAGGCCCTGCACGATGCGCAGCAGCAAGAATATCTCGAACGACGGCGCAAAGCCGCAGGCAATACTCATCAGGCCGATGATGCCCGCGCTCCAGCCGATCGAGCGCAGCCGGCCGAAACGCTCGGCCAGGCCCGGAAACAACAGCGCCCCGACCAGTTGGCCGACTGACGGCGCCGCGATCAGGAAGCCGATCTGGCCCGGTGTCAGCGACCACTGCGCGATCAGCAGCGGCAGCGTGGCGGCGATGGCGATGACGTCGAAGCCATCGAAGAAGGTGGCCAGGCCGATCAGCAGCCGGGCGCGGATATGCATGGCGTTGCCCGGCATGCGCTCGATGCGGGCAACGATATTGCCGCGCGTGAGCGGGCCGCTGCGGGCCGCCGCCGCGCTCTGGCCGGCGCTGTCGGCCGTGGTCACGATACCTGCGGTGGCGGCCACCGGTGCGCCGGGGGACGCTGCGTCTTGTCTCTGGGTCAGCACGGGATTTCTCGGTTTGATTCTGGGGCGGCCCGGCATGCGGGAAGATTGCTCCTCTCTCCGGCTTGCGGGAGAGGGGCCGGGGGTGAGGGGCGGCGGTTCTGGTGGCGTGGTGCCTTGCCAAACCACCCCTCACCCTGCCCTCTCCCCATGAGGGGAGAGGGGAACACCATCGGTGTCCAAAGGCTGTGCGGCAGGATTACAGGTCGAGCACCAGCTTGCTGCCCTTGCACCCCGACACGCACACCATCATGGTCTTGTTGCTGGCGCGCTCGCTGTTGCTGAGCACGCTGTCACGATGGTCGGGGCAGCCTTCCAGCACCGCGGTCTCGCACGAGCCGCACACGCCTTCACGGCAGCTGTAGTCCATCTGCACGCCGGCATCGAGCAGCGCGTCCAGCAGCGACTTGCCGGACGGCACCTTGACGGTGGTGCCGGTGCGCGACAGCGACACGGTGTACTCGCCCTCCTGCACCGCCTCGGTCGAGGGGTCGGCGGCAAAGCGCTCGATGTGCACGTTCGGGTAGCCATGCGCTTCGCAGGCAGCCTCGAACGCCTTCAGCATCGGGCCGGGGCCGCAGCAGTAGAAGTGCGTCTGCACGTCCTGGCCGGCCAGCATCGCGTTCAGGTCCGGCGGCACGCCGGCCTCGTCGTCGAAGTGAAGGCGCACGGCATCGCCATGGGCCGACAGCTGTTCGACGAATGCGGCCTCGGCACGCGAACGGGCGCAGTAGATCAGCGTGAACGACTTGCCCAGTTCGGCCAGCCGGCGCGCCATGCAGACGATCGGCGTGACGCCGATGCCGCCGGCGACCAGCACGGTGTGCGCGGCGCTTTCGTCCAGCTCGAAGTTGTTGCGCGGCGCGCCCACGGTCAGCGTGGCGCCCACGCGCAGCTGCTCATGCACGTAGCGCGAACCGCCGCGGCTGCCGCGGTCCAGCAGCACGCCCACGGTGTAGCGCTGGCGCGCTTCGGGCGCGCCGCACAGCGAGTAGCTGCGCACCAGGCCGTTGCCCAGGTGCAGGTCGATATGGGCGCCCGGGCTGTACTCGGGCAGGGTCTTCCCTTCGGGATCTTGCAGTTCGATGCTGACCACGCCGCGCGCTTCATAGCGCATGGCGTGGACGCGCAGGGTCAGGGACTGGTGGGCACTCATTGCTGCTTCCTTCGATTGCTGCTACTTACCGCTTCTCGGTCAGGAACTTGCCTGCCGGTCCGCCCGCGTTCTTCTGGCGGCGGGTGTTGCCGTCGATGCCGCCTTCGATCGCCCATTCGGCGAACATGGTCGGGCCCGGCTCGAAAGCGCGCGGCTCCCAGTGTTCGTCGAGCTGGTCTTCGTCGGCGTAGTACTCGATCAGGCCGCCGGCCGGGTTCTTGAAGTACCAGAAGTAGGCCGACGAAATCGGATGCCGGCCCGGGCCGAGCTGCGTGTCCCAGCCCTTGCGCGAGACATGCATGCCGCCGCCGAAGACCTCGTGGATATCGCGCACGGTGAAGGCAACGTGGTTCAGGCCGCTCTTGGGTTCCGGCAGCTGCAGCAGGAACAGGTCGTGGTGGCCGCCTTCGGGCGTGCAGCGCAGGAAGGCGCCGCGGTCCGGGTAGCGGTCCGACGGCACGAAGCCGAATTTCTCGACATAGAAGCGCTCCGTGGCCTTGACGTCCTTGACGAAGAACACCACGTGGCCCACTTCGATCGGGGTGGCGTGGTCGTAGATCGGGCTGCGCTGGTTCAGGCGCGGCTTGTCGTTCCACGTGTTCATCAGCGCGCATTCGACCTGCACGTCATGCTTGCGCGTGACCTGGAAACGCACCGCCAGGCCGTTCGGGTCGGTGCAGCCCACGCGCAGCGTATCGCCCTCGCCTTGCTTCACGAAGCCCGGCGCATCGGCAATCGCCTTGGCAAGCTCGTCCAGCGAGGCTTGCGATTCCACGCCCCACACCACTTCACGCAGCGTCGGGCCGGCCTCGATCGCGGGCGGCAGCGTGGCATCGTCGATGCGGCGCACCAGCACGCGGCAGCCGTTCAGCGTTTCGAAATCCAGGCCCTGCGCGTCGTCGCGCTTGATGGCCAGGCCCCAGTCGGTGAAAAAGCCACGGCAGGCGTCAAAGTCATCCGCGCCGTAGACGATCTCGTCGATCCCCAATACCTTGATCATTGCTTCTCTCCAGCCTGCCGGGTTCAGTGGTTGGCCCACGGCAGCGGTTGTTCGTTCAGGCCCCAGTACACGCTCTTCTGCTCCATGTACTGCAGGATGCCAAGCCGTCCCTTCTCGCGGCCCAGGCCGCTGTCGCGCCAGCCGCCGAACGGCGTCGCGATCGAGAACTGCTTGTAGGTGTTGATCCACACATTGCCCGCCTGCACGGCGCGTGCCACACGCCAGGCGCGCTTGTAGTCGCGCGTCCAGATGCCCGCGGCAAGCGCATAGACGCTGTCGTTGGCCTGCGCGATCAGGTCGTCCTCGTCGTCGAACGGGATTGCGACCAGCACCGGCCCGAAGATCTCTTCCTGGCTGATGCGGGCGTTGTTGTCCAGCCCTTCGATGATGGTCGGCGTGTAGAAATAGCCGTTGGGCAGGCCGGCCACGTCGGGACGCAGGCCGCCGGTGCGCAGCTGGCCGCCCTCTTCCACGCCTGCGGCGACGTACGACTCGATGCTGTCGCGATGGCGGTCGGTGATCAGCGGGCCCATCTGGGTGCGCTCGTCGGCCGGGTCGCCCACGCGCAGGTGCGCGGCGCCGGCGGCCAGGCGGTCGATAAAGGCCTCGTACTGCGAGCGCGCCACGAACAGGCGCGAGCCGGCGATGCACGACTCGCCCGACGAGCTGAAGATGCCGTACAGCACGCCGTTGACCGCGTGATCCAGGTCGGCATCGTCGAACACCATGGTCGGCGACTTGCCGCCCAGTTCCAGCGAGACCGGCATCATCTTGTCGGCGGCGATATGGGCGATGTGCTTGCCGGTGGTGGTGCCGCCGGTGAACGACACGCGGCGCACCAGCGGATGCTTGGTGATGGCGTCGCCGATGACCGAGCCCTTGCCCGGCAGCACGCTGACCAGGCCCTTGGGCACGCCGGCCTCTTCGCAGATACGCGCCAGTTCCAGCGCCATCAGCGGGGTGACTTCAGCGGGCTTGACCACCACGGCGTTGCCCGCGGCCAGCGCCGGCGCCATCTTCTGCGCCTCGCTGGCGATCGGCGAGTTCCACGGCGTGATCGCCGCGACCACGCCCATGGGCTCGTACACGCTCATGGTCAGGCAGTCGCCGCGCTGCGGCGTGATGGCTTCTTCCAGCGTCTCGCAGGCGGCGGCAAAGAACTGGAAGGTGCCGGCGGCGCTGGCCACCAGGGCGCGCGTCTCGCTGATCGGCTTGCCGTTGTCCAGGCGCTGGCGCTGGGCCAGTTGCTCGCCCTTGGCGCGGATCAGCTCGGCCACGCGGTACAGGACCGCGGCGCGCTCATGCGGCTTGCGCTGGGCCCAGCCGCTGGTGAGGAAAGCCTGGTGGGCGCCCTGCACCGCTTCTTCCACGTCCGCCAGGCTGGCGGCGTTGAGTTCGGCCACCACTTCGCCGGTGGCCGGGTAGCGCGTGCCGTAGCGGTCGCCGGTCCCCAGGCGCCATTCGCCCGCGATGCAGATGGGGAGTACTTCTTGCGTCTTCATTGTCGTTGCCTGCTAAGTCTGTGGGGCGTGGCTGCCGGGACTAGATCGATACCGCGTGCGCGCGGTTGCCCAGTGCGCGCACCACGCTGAACACCGTCAGCGCGGAAGTCTTGGGGTTGGCCGCGAGCGGCTTGCCGCGCATGGTCAGCTCGAAGCCGCCGAAGGCGCCGCGCGCTTCCACGTGATGCACGTTCTCCACCGCATGCGGGTCGGCCAGCAGCTTCACCGAGGTCCGGTCCAGGCCCAGGCCTGCCAGCGACACCGTGGCGGCCACGTTGGCGTTCTTGGGATACAGGCGCGCCGCGTCGCGGGCCGTGCCTTCGAAGATCACGGTCGCCTCGGTCAGCGCATCCAGGTCAAAGAGCTGCTCGGCCGGCGTGCCGGCCCAGGCGCGAGCCGGCTTGCGGCCGGTGTAGATCACTTCATCCAGCCCGCCGACACGCGCCGCGGCCAGCGCATCGATCGCGCCGATCGCACCCGACAACAGCTGCACCTGCGTGCCGCCGCGGCGCGCGGCCGCTTCCAGCCGCTCGGCCATGCCGGGCTCCGATAGCGCGCCCACCGACACCACCATGCACGGGATGCCGCGTTCCAGCGCCGGCACGATGTGCTCTTCCAGCGCATGGTGGCCGGCGCACTCGACCAGCAGGTCGGGACGCTGGTCGTCCAGGTGCGTCGCCACGCGGGCGCCAGGCGCCAGCGCGGTGACCGCGTCGCGGGCCTCGTCCATCGTGTGCTCCGGCACGATCACCACGTCGAACACCACGTCGGGATCGCTCTTGAGCAATTCCATCACGCCGCGGCCGATCGCGCCGCAGCCAACCATGGACACATGCAGCATCTCCGGTCTCCCTCAGGCGGTGACAGTGGTTTGTTCGCGCGCCGGCTCTTCGTTGTCCTTGTTCACCGGGGGGCCGGCAAAGATGGTCTTGAAGGAACCGATCGACAGCATGTCGATTTCGAGCAGGAACGGGCCGGACTCGGCCGTGGCCGCTTCCAGCGCGGCACCCACGTCTGCCAGGTTGCTCACGCGGGCATGGCGCAGCGCCAGCGACTTTGCCAGCGTGGCGTAGTCCGG
>NZ_JFJW01000136.1:143-52392 GCF_000611125.1 Cupriavidus sp. SK-4 | reverse complement strand
CCGTGGGGGCGGCGGCCGCCGTACTGCGCGTCCTGGATGTTCTTGATCACGCCGTAGCCCTTGTCGTTCATCAGCACGATCACCATGTCGGCGCGTTCCTGCACCGCGGTGGCCAGTTCGCCCAGGTTCAGGATAAAGCCGCCGTCGCCGGCCAGCGTGAAGGTCTTCTTGCCCGAAGCGGTCGCCGCAGCACCGATCGCGGCGCCGATGCCCATGGCCAGGCCCTGGCCGATGCCGCCACCCAGCGCGTGCACGCCGGCACGCGAATCGAAAATGCGCAGATGGCGATTGCCCCAGGTGCTGTTCGACACGGTCACGTCGCGCACCCAGTTGAAGCTGCGGCCGACCGCGCCCTGCAGCGCCTGCACCAGCGCCGAGTACGGGCCCAGGCCGTCGACCAGGCCGTTGACGGCGGTGTCGTGGGCGCGGCGCAGGTCGGCGGCGAAGGCCGGGTCGATCTGCATGCGCTTTTCAAGCCGATCCGCCAGGGCGTCCAGCGCCAGCGCGGCGTCGCCGCTGACAAAGTAGTCGCTCAGGTAGCAGCGGCCTTCGGCGGCCGGGTCGGCGTCGATGCGCAGCAGCGGGCGCGGCAGCTTCAGTTCGTACTTCAGGGTTTCATTGCCGCGCAGGCGCGAACCCACCACCAGCATCGCGTCGCAGGTCTGGTAGAAGGCCTCGACCGGCTTGTGCAGGTTGTAGGCGCCCAGCGAGCGGGGATCGTCTTCCGGCACGATGCCGCGACCCTGCGTGCTGGTGACCACGCCGAAGCCCAGGTCCAGCAGGCGCTGCACCTGCTTGCTGGCGTGGCGCGCACCGCCGCCCAGCCACAGCAGCGGGCGCTTCGCCTTGGCCAGGCGCTCGGCCAGCGCGTCCAGCGCATGCGCCGACGGCACGTGCTGCGGCACCGGCAGCGGCTGCAGGTCGGCCGGCATGTCGATCAGCGCGGCCTGGATGTCGATGGGGATCTCCACGCTGACCGGGCCGGTCGGCGCCGTCAGCGCGGTCTGCACGGCCAGCTTGATGGTGCTGATGGCGGTGTCGGCGCTGCGGATGCGGAAGGCGGCCTTGGACACGGCCTTGAGCATGGTGAGCTGGTCCGGCGCTTCGTGGATGTAGGCGAGGCTCTGGTCCAGGTAAGGCGTTTCGATCTGGCCGGTGATGTGCAGCATCGGCGTGCCGGCGGTCAACGCTTCCACCATCGCACCAGCGGCGTTGCCCGCGGCGGTGCCGGTGCTGGTCAGGCACACGCCCAGGCCGCCCGTGGTGCGGGCGTAGGCGTCGGCCATGTTGGTGCCACCCGCTTCGCCGCGCGCCGGCACGAAGCGGATCTTGCCGCGCTCGCCCATGGCGTCGAGGATCGGCATATTGTGGATCGAGATCACGCCGAAGGCGGCCTTGACGCCGCACTGCTCGAGAAACGCCGTGATGGCGCAGCCGACGGTGACCTGCTGTTGCTCGTACTGTTGTTGATTAGGCATGACGGGAGTGTCCTCCGGAGATATCGATATGGCTGCCCGTGGTGTACGAAGACAACGGCGAGGCAAGGAACAGGATGGCGCGGGCTGCCTCGACCGGCAGGCCCAGGCGGCCAAGGGGAATATGTTTCTGCTGGGCCAGGCGCGCGGTCCATGCGGCCCAGTCCAGGTGGTGGTCTGCTTCAGGGCGCGCCTCGAAGCGGCGGTGCCACTGGCCCGATTCGACCAGGCCGATCAGGATGCCGTTGACGCGGACACCCTTGGGCGCAAACTCGGTGGCCATCGAGCGCACCAGGTTGAGCACGCCGGCGCGCGCGGCCGAGGTCGCCACCATATGCGGCTCCGGCTGCTGCGCCAGCAGCGAGTTGACACAGACGATCGCACCCTGGCCCGACTTCTCGAGCTGCGGCAGGAAGGCACGCGTCGGGTGGATCACGGAGAAGAACTTGAGCTGCAGCTCTTCCATCCAGGCAGCGTCTTCGGTGTTGGCGAAGGTAGAAACACGGCCCTGGCCGGCGTTGTTGACCAGCATGTCGACGTTGCCCAGCGCGGCCTGCACGGCAGCGGCGAAGGCGGCGACCTGTTCAGGCTTGAGCACGTCGCAGGTGGCGGCATAGAGCCGGCACCCGGGGAATTTCTCGCGCAGCTGCGCTTCGGCGCTGCGCAGGCGGTTCTCGTCGCGGCCGCACATGGCCACGGCGGCGCCCGCTTCGAGCAGCAGCTCGACGGTCGCCAGCCCGATGCCGGAGGATCCGCCGGTGACGACGGCAACCTTGCCGCCGAGTTCAATCATGGACATTGTCCTCACTCCCGATACAGATTCACCACCTTGGCGCCGCTGCTGCGCAGCGACGGGCGGTAGTCGAGCAGGCGCGACAACTCGCCCGCGGTATCCCTGACCTTCTCCACCATCGCATCCAGTTGCGCCGGATCGATATGCGCGGCGGGGATGGTGGCGCCCAGCGCCGCCACTACCTTGCCGGTGCGATCGCGCACGGGCGCGGCGATGGTGGAAATGCTGGCTTCGAAGAAGCCTTCCTGCAGCACGTAGCCGCGCTCGCGGTCGCGCTGGACGATCTCGTGCAGCTCATCAACGGTGCGCGGCGTGCTCTCGGAGAACACCGCAAGCTGCGTCTCCGGATACAGCGCGCGCAGCTCCGCCAGCGACAGGTCTTCCAGCAGCACGCGCCCCAGCACCGTGGCATGCGCGGGCAGGCGCGTGCCGACGTTGACCGAGCTGGCAAACGGCCGCGGCGACACCGCCTTGGCCACGTAGACGATCGAACGCCCGTCGCGCACCACCAGGTTGCTGGGGTAGCCGATCTCGTCGCGCAGCCGCTCCAGCAGCGGGCGGCCCAGCTCGGTCAGCTCCAGCGACGCCAGGTATTCAAACCCCAGGCGCAGCACGGCCATGCCCAGCCGGAAATCCCGGCCGCCATCGGCGCGCTCGACAAAGCCCAGCATCTCCAGCGTGGCCAGCAGGCGGAACACGGTCGAGCGCGGCACCTTCAGGCGGCGCGCCAGTTCCGCTGCCGACATGGTGCGGTCCTTGCTACTGAACTCGCTCAGCAGGCGCAGGCCGCGCTCCAGGCCCGGGACGATGTACTTGTCCGGGGTCTCGCTGGCGGCGGGCGTGGCCGGGATGGGGTTGCTGCTCATGGCTTCGGTGGATGCGTGCTGACGGACGTTCGCCGGCATCAGCGCTTGATCTTCGTCAGCGGATGCTCGGGCGGGTAGGTCGGCGTGATCGGCTTCTTGGCGCCCAGCATCACGCACATCAGCGCGTCTTCCTCGCCGATGTTGATTTCCTCGCGGTAGACGCCCGGCGGCACCGAGACCAGGTCACGGTCGGTCAGGATGGTCTCGAAGCGCTCGCCGTCCTTCTCCAGGATCAGCTTGACCTTGCCGCGCAGGATGAAGAACACCTCTTCCACGTCGGTGTGGATATGCGACGGGCCTTCATGGCCGGCCGGGATGATCATCGTGGAGAAGGTGAAATGCTCGCTCGGCACGGTGTTGGTGTCGGCGGCCACGCCGGTGCCGCCGGTGCCCAGGTAGCGCATCTGCGCGCGGCGGTACTTGGGGTCGTAGTCGGCCTGGAACTTCAGCGCGTCCCAGTCGTACTTGCGCGTGGAGAAGCGCGCCACGCGGCTTTCCATCCACTGGTCGAACGAGGCGTCCTCCGGCTGGTCCCAGGAACGCTTGATGTTTTGTGGTTGAGAAAGATCGCTCATTTGGATTCCTTCTGTTTTCAGTGGATCGGTTGGATCAATGCATGACAAAGCCGCCGTTGACCGCCAGCGTCTGGCCGGTCACGAAACGGGCGAGGTCGGACAGTGCAAACAGCACCGCGCCGCAAACATCGTCGGGCAGTTGCTCGCGCGTGATCGCGCGCTGCTCGCGGTACAGGTCGTGCCGGTGCTGCGGCACGTATTCGGTGGCTTCCACCAGCGTCAGGCCCGGGGCCACGGCGTTCACCGTGATCTGGTCCTTGCCCAGTTCACGCGCCAGCGAGCGGGTCATGCCGATGATGGCGCTCTTGCTCGCCACATAGGCCAGCAGGTTGGGCGCGCCCCACAGCGGCGTGTCGGACGCCAGGTTGACGATGGCGCCGCGGCCGCTGGCGCGCAGCGCCGGCAGGCAGGCGGTGGTCATCAGCCAGGTGCCGCGCACGTTGACGTTCATCACGCGGTCCCAGGTGGCGATGTCGATGGCGGCGGCGTCACGGCCGCCGGAATCCGTCACGGCGGCGTTGTTGACCAGGCCGTCGAGCCCGCCCAGCGCCTTGACCGCGGCCTCGGCGCAAGCCTGCACCGAGACCGGATCGGACAGGTCCAGCGTGACCGGCACCACCTTCAGGCCGCGCGCGCGCAGGGCGTCGGCTTCCTGCTGCAGGCGCTCGGCCAGGATGTCGGCCATGGCCACGGTGGCGCCGGCTTCGGCCAGCGACTTGACGAAGGCCAGGCCCAGTCCGCGCGCGGCGCCGGTGACCAGCACCTTGCGCCCGGCCAGCAACGTATTGTTGGTGTTTGCCTCAGGCATGGCTGGCGGCTCCGGCGGGTTGCAGCATGGCGACGGGCTCGTCGGCCACTTCCTGCTCGGCGCGGCGCTTGAGCACGCGGCGCACGCGGGTAATGCCGGCGTCGTGCTGGTACAGCATCTCGTGGTCGCGCGCGTTCGGGGCCATCATTTCCAGCACCACGCGGTCCTGCTCCAGCACGTCCCAGTGCAGCTGCTCCAGGCGGTTGCGGTACAGGAAGCGCCACACGTCACGCTCCCAGCCCTGCACGTGGCGGGTACGCCAGAAGAACACCATGCAGTGGTCTTCATCCACTGGCGTGGCCATGCCGACGATGCCGAACGGGCCGCCGGGGCCGACACTGGCGCGGTATGGAATCGCCAGGCGCAGCCACAGCGTGCCGGTCTCGCCAAATTCGACCCAGTCGAAATTGACGCCGCGCTGGCCGGTCTTCTCGAACACCAGGCCGTGCTCGGTCTCGCGGATCTGCATCACGGCGGACTTCTCGCCGCTGGCCATCGAGTGCGACACCGCATGCAGGTAGGCGCCGTGCATCGGGTCCATCACGTTGTCGATGGCGTAGCGGTAGTTGCAGTCCCAGTGCGCCACGCACAGGAAGTTGCTGTGCTCTTCGCTGACCAGCTCTTCCGGCAGGCGCAGTTCGTCGGGGCTGCCCTCGCCTTGCGGGGCCTGGTCGCCGAACCACAGGAAGATGGCGCCGGCCTTTTCCTGCACCGGGTAGCTGCGCACGCAGGTGCGGCCTTCCAGCGGGCAGCTTTCCACCGCCGGCACGCTCTTGACCTGGCCGTCGCCACCGACCTCAACGCCGTGGTACCAGCAGGCAACGCGGTCGCCCAGGTTCCAGCCCATCGACAGGCGCGCGCCGCGGTGCGGGCAGCGGTCTTCCAGGGCGTGGACCTGGCCTTCGCCGTCGCGCCACAGCACGATGTTCTGGCTCAGGCGGGTGATGCCGATCGGGGCATGGGACACCGCCCACGAGGCGGCGACCGGGTACCAGTAGTTGCGCAGGCCGGTGTTCAGGCGGGCTTCGGTGCGGGCTTGCTTGTTCGATTCCATGGTTTTCTCGCTTCGAGGCTGGACTTGGACTGGGGCGGGCTCAGGCACCCAGCCGGCGCATTTCGGACAGGAAGCGCTCTTCGGTCCAGGGCTGGCCGTCCACGCCCAGGAAGCCGGCGTCATTGAAGGCGCGCACGATGTCCTGCGGGTTCTGCGCGCCGCCTTCGAACGCGGCTTCAAGGGCATCGCCCAGCGCGTTCTCATAGGCGGTCGGTGCGGCGGCGCGGGTCTGCCAGACGATGTTGGCGACCTTGCCGGGTTGCTCGATATGGCCCTTGCCTGCCACGTTGTTCGGCGCCGGACGCTCCCAGGGCACCAGGTTCGGGTTGTACGAGAGGCTTTCCATTGCGCTTTGCTCCATGTCTTGCAGCGGGGGGACCGTGTTCCGCGTGCCTCGTCGACCGGTCTTGCGATCGCCTGGCTACGTTTTACTAATGAAACACTGGTTTAGATATTGAACACAGGTACGACTATAGACAACGCGGCCGCAAAAATTGACTGGGGTTAACCCGCGATCAGCACTACGAAATCTGGAAGGGGTGGCGCAAGCTGCGCGCCACCGCGTGGGATGCCGGGGCAGGCGCCGCCGCGGTGGCTTCAGGTGACGTCGTCCAGCACCGAGCGGATCAGCCGCGCGGTGGCGGCGGCCTGGTCGATATAGCAGGCGTGGCCGGCATCGGGAATCAGCGAGAACGGCAGGCCGAAGCGTTCGGCCAATGTGCCGCAGGCTGGCGGCGTGGTGACGACATCGCGGCTGCCGCAGGCGATCTGCGTGGGCAGGGCATCGGGGCGCCGCGCCAGGTAGGCGTGGATGTCGTCGCCGCACAGCATCGCCACCGCCTGGCGGTAGCCGTCCGGGTTCAGCCGCTGCATGTTCCAGCGCACCCATGCCTGGGCGCCGGGGTCGGCCTCCTCGCTCAGCAGCCGGGCCGGCCCGCGTTGCGCCAGCCCGTCCACGCCAAGGGACTCCAGCGCCTCCAGCCGCTGCCGCGCCACCTCCCTTGCCTGCGCTTCCCTGCCCACGCCGCCGTAGCCTTGCGCCACGCTGAGCAACAGCAGGCGCGCGGGCAGCTGGCGCGCGTTGGCGACATAGGCTGCCGCCATCAGCGCGCCCAGCGAATGCCCGACGATCAGCGCCGGCTGCACGCCCAGTGCCTGCAGCAGTCCGTCCAGCCGCTGCGCATAGTCAGACGCCAGCGGCCGCGCCTGCGGCAGCGGCGACGAATCGCCATAGCCCGGCGCATCCCAGGCGATCACCCGCGCGTGCGCGGCCAGCAGGCTGGCGCACGGCAGCCATGACGCCGCCCCGGAACTGATGCCGTGCAGCAGCACGACCACCGGGCCCGTGCCCCCGCCGCAGCGGTAGGCCACGCGCTCGCCGCCCGCGCCCATCTGCACCACGCGCTGGGCAAAGCCGCTGTCGAGGGCTTCCAGCAATTGCCGGTCTGGATCGGCTGGGATGTGGGGGTGATTTTGTTCCATATATAAAACTTTGATTTGGAAATAAAACTTTTAAAGCATAGGCGTGCCGGGGCGCAGCCGGGATGAGGGTTAACGATAGAAAGATCGGAAACCTGCGCGCAGAGCCGGCGTTAGCCGTCGTGGCGCCGCCTCACTAGGGATAACCCTCCTCACATTTTGTGGAAACTCACAGCTATATTTTGCCTGACGTTTCTTATGTTGTTTGATGTTTCATATATAAAACACAAAAGAGACCGAAACAACATTCGCGGCCGCCATCCGCAGTGGCTGCGGACGACAAGACGACAAGACGACAAAACGGAAAACGGAAAACGGAAGGAAACTGGTAGATGAAACTTGCACGAATCGCCGCGGGCCTGGCCGCGGCTTTCCCCCTGCTGGCCTCGGCACAATCCTCGGTCACCCTGTACGGGGTCATCGACACGGGCGTCGAGTATGTGAGCAATGTCGGCGCCAACGGCGACGGGCTGGTGCGCATGCCCAACCTGACCGCGACCGTGCCTTCGCGCTGGGGCATCCGCGGCACCGAAGACCTGGGCGGCGGCCTGAAGAGCATCTTCGTGCTGGAGTCGGGCTTCTCGCCGGATTCGGGCACCTCCAACCAGGGCGGCCGCCTGTTCGGGCGCCAGGCGCTGGTCGGGCTGAGCAACCAGTACGGGCAGCTGTCGTTCGGCCGCCAGTACACCATGCTGTTCTGGGCCACGCTCGACAGCGATGTCCTGGGGCCCAACGTGTACGGCTCGGGCTCGCTCGACAGCTACCTGCCCAATACGCGCGCCGACAACGCGGTGTCGTACAAGGCCAACTTCAGCGGCTTCGTGGTGGGCGCCACCTACAGCTTCGGGCGCGACGCGGTCAACGCCGGCCCCAGCCCCTCGGGCACCAACTGCGCCGGCGAGAACGCCGCCGACAAGAAGGCGTGCCGCGAGTGGTCGGCCATGCTCGGCTACGACAACAAGACCTGGGGCGTCACCGCCGCGTATGACTCGCAGCGCGGCGGCCCGGGTGCCTTCGGCGGCCTGACCAACAGCAACCTGACCGACGACCGCCTGTCGCTGGGCGGCTACATGCTGTTCCAGCGCACCAAGATCGGCGCCGGCTGGATCCGCCGCGACAACGAGGGCAGCCCCACGCCGATCAGCGACCTGTACTACGCCGGCGCGTCCTACGACATCACCCCCGCGGTCAACCTGGCTGGCCAGGTCTACTTCCTGAACTACCACGGCAGCGACAACCAGGCCATGCTGTATACGCTGCGCGCGATGTACAGCTTCAGCAAGCGCACCTCGGTGTACGCCACCGCCGGCTTCATCAACAACGGCGGCCAGCTGGCCATGTCGGTCAGCGGCGGCTCGCCTGGCTCGAACCCGCGCCCGGGCGAGAACCAGTGGGGCTCGATGATCGGCATCAAGCACGTTTTCTGATTTCCTCCGCGCCCCCCGGCGGTACCGTCCGGCGCATGCAACGCGCCGGACGCCAACACAGCCCATTGGCCCCGGCCCGTCCGGGCGCCACGTCTTACAGAGGTCTGCACATCATGAAGTCCGTACGCCGCAAAGTACTCGCCACGCTGGCCGCCGCGACCGCGCTGGTCGCCATCACCGGCACTGCCCTGGCCCAGGGCGCATACCCGAACAAGCCCATCACCATCGTTGTGGCCTATCCGGCCGGCGGCGACGTCGACGTGCTGGCGCGCATGTTCGCCGAAAAGCTCGCCCCGCGCCTGAAGCAGTCGGTGGTGGTGGAAAACCGCACCGGCGCCGCCGGCACCATCGGCAGCGCCTACGTGGCGCGCGCCAACCCGGACGGCTACACTCTGCTGCTGGCCCCCAACACCGTTGCCATCGCGCCGCTGGTGCTCAAGGCCGGCACCGGCGCCAGCTATGACGTGCAGCACGACCTCACGCCCATCAGCCAGATCGGCACGCAATCGCTGTTCGTGGTGGTCAACAAGGGCAGCGGCATCACCAAGGTCAGCGAGCTGGTGGCGCGCGCCAAGGCCGGCAAGGTGGAAACCTATGCCACGCCCGGTAATGGCTCGCCGATGCACATCATGGGCGAACTGTTCAACAAGTCCGCCGGCATCAAGATCAGCCAGGTGCCCTACCGCGGCCTGGCGCCCGCCATCGTCGACGTGATCGGCGGGCAGGTGCCGGTGACCTACATCACCTACGGCGCGATCTCGCAGTATGTCGGCAACGGCAGCCTGGTGCCGCTGGCAGTGGCGGACCAGAAGCGCTCGCCGTTCGCGCCCAACGTGCCGACGCTGGCCGAGCTGGGCTACAAGGATGTGGAGATCGGCGCCTGGCAGGCCCTGCTCGGGCCCAAGGGCATGCCGGCCGACCTGGTGCGCACGCTCAACGCGCACGTCAACGAGATCCTGAAGATGCCCGACGTGGTGGCGCGCATGGCCACCATCGCGGTCACGCCTTCGGGCGGCGAGCCGGCGGTGCTGTCGAAGCTGATCGCCGCCGACACGGCCCGCTACACCAAGGTGGTCAAGGAGTTCGGCATCCAGGCCGACTGAGTTCGCCCGCCGCGCCGGGGGACTCCCCCCGGCGCCCTCTATTTGAGGTCCGCAAACTTGCGGCCCTGCGCCACCAGTTCCTCCAGCAGCGGCGCCGACGCGAAGTCCGCGCCATAAAGCGCCTCGTAGCGCCGCATCGCCGCCAGCACCTTGTCCAGGCCGATGGTGTCGGCATAGAGCATCGGGCCGCCGCGATACACCGGCCAGCCGTAGCCGTTCACCCAGATCACGTCGATGTCCGAGGCGCGGATCGCCTTGCCCTCCTGCAGGATCTTCGCGCCTTCGTTGATCATCGGATAGATGCAGCGCTCCAGGATCTCCTGCTCCGACACCACGCGGCCGGTCCTGCCCTGTTTCGCGGCGAAGTCGCGAATGACCTGCTCGACCACCGGCGACGGCTTCGCGTTGCGCTGTTCGTCGTAGTCGTAGTAGCCGGCGCCGGCCTTCTGCCCGCGGCGGTCCATCTCGCACAGCACCTCGCGCAGCGTCGAGCCGCTGGACTTCTCGCGCACCCAGCCGAGATCAAGCCCGGCGAGATCGCTCATGGCGAAGGGGCCCATCGGAAAGCCGAAGTCGTACAGCACTCGGTCCACGTCCCACGGCAGCGCCCCGTCCAGCACCAGCTTCTGGGCCTCGCGCTGGCGCTGGGCCAGCATGCGGTTGCCGACAAAACCCCGGCATACGCCCACCAGCGCCGCGACCTTGCCGATCTTGCGCGCGAGTTCCATCGCGGTGCGGATCACCGGCTTTGCCGTCTTGTCGCCGCGCACCACTTCCAGCAGCTTCATCACGTTGGCGGGCGAGAAGAAATGCAGGCCGATGACCGCCTCAGGGCGCGAAGTCGAGGCCGCGATCACGTTCACGTCCAGCGCCGAGGTATTGGTGGCAAGGATGGCGCCCGGTTTGGCGATCTGGTCCAGCTTGCCGAACAGATCCTGCTTGACCTCCATGTTCTCGAACACCGCTTCGATGATCAGGTCGGCATCGGCCAGCTGCTGCAGGTCCAGCGTGGGCGTGAGCAGCGCCATGCGGGCCTCGACCTCGGCCGCGCTCAGGCGCCCCTTGCGCGCGGAATTTTCATAGTTGGCCCGGATCGTCTTCAGGCCGCGGTCCAGCGCCTGCTGCGAGGTCTCGACGATGGTCACCGGGTAGCCGGCGTTGAGGAAGTTCATGGCGATGCCGCCGCCCATGGTGCCCGCGCCGACGATGCCGATGCGCTTGACCACAAGCGTGGGCGTGTCGGCTCCCACATCGGGCACGTTCCATACCTGGCGCGAGGCAAAGAAGTAGTAGCGCTGTGCCGCCGACTGCGTGCCGTTGAGCAATTCAGTGAACAGTTCGCGCTCGCGCTTCAGGCCGGCTTCGAACGGCAGCTCCACCGCCGCCTCGATGCAGCGGATATTGAATTCGGGCGCATCGAAGCCGCGAAAGCGGCGCGCATTGGCCTTGCGGAAGACAGCGAACAGTTCCGGCTTGCCGCGCGCGGCTGCCACCTTGTCGTCGGATTCGCGCACCTTGCGCAGGGGCCGCTTCTCGGCCACCACCTTGCGCGCGAACGCGACCGCGTCGGCACGCAACGAGGCGTCGTCGGTCAGCAGGTCGGCCAGGCCCATCTCCGCCGCGGCGCTGGCCGCCACGTGCGTGCCCGAGGTGACCATCTCCAGCGCCTTTTCCGGGCCCACGATACGCGGCAGCCGCTGGGTGCCGCCCGCCCCCGGCAGCAGGCCGAGATTGACTTCCGGCAGCCCGCACTTTGCCGAGCGCGTGGCGATGCGGTAATGGCACACCAGCGCCAGCTCCAGTCCGCCGCCGAGCGCGGTGCCGTGGATGGCGGCCAGCACCGGCTTGGGCGCGTCCTCGATCATGGCCTGCACCTCTGCCAGCGACGGGCCCGCCGGCGGCTTGCCAAACTCGGTGATGTCCGCGCCCGCGACAAAGGTCTTGCCGGCGCAGATCAGCACCACGGCCTTGACGGCATCGTCGGCGAGCGCGCGCGCCATGCCGTCGCGAATGCCGCTGCGCACGGCGGCGGACAACGCATTGACGGGGGGCGAGTCGAGGGTCAGGACGGCGATGTCGGCGTCCACCGTGAGGTCGGTCACGGCGTTGATGGCGGTCATGGATCGGTTCTCCTGGATTGGATCGGTGTGGGGTGCCGGTGCAGGCCCGGCGGATGCTCAAGCGCCGCCCTGCGCCGGCGCGGGTCGACAATGCGCAGGGCCAGCACGAAGGCGGCGCACTTGACCAGGATGGCGAGCGCGAACACCACCCAGAAGCGCACGCCCTGGGCCAGCAGGCCGCCGCAGACCGGGCCGACGGCCATCATCGCGAAAGTGGCGGTATCGGACACCGCCAGCAGCATGGGCCGGTCCTTGCGGCTGCCGAACTCCATCACCAGGTTGTCCGCGGAGATGAAGAAGCCGCCAAAGGCGGCGCCCAGTCCGCAGAAGGCAAGCAGGAAGCCGGGCAGCGTGGTGCCGCACAGAAGCAGCAGCGTTGCCGCCACCCACAGCGCGATGCTGGCCAGGAACACCAGCCGGTAGCCGTGGCGGTCGGCGATGCGGCCCCAGGCCAGGCTGCTGGTGGTCTGCGCCAGCAGGTAGGCCAGGCTCATGTAGCCCAGCACCGCGCCGGACAGGTCGATATGGGTGCTGGCATAGATCGCATAGAACGGCATCGCCATCATGCCGAACGCCACCAGCGCGCGCGCCACGAAGAAGCGCACGAAATCGCGGTCCGCGCGCAGTAGCGCCGGCACCTCGGCCAGGCGGCGCAGGAAGCCCGCCGGCAGGCGCACGTCGTGCAGGGTCGGCTCGCGCATCTGCGTGAGCGCTGAAATGCCGATGCTGGTCAGCACGAAGGCCGCCAGGAAGGTGGCGGCATAGCCGTTGCCCAGCACCTGGTTGCCCACCAGGTAGCGCCCGCCCAGCCACGCCACCGCGGCCGCCGTGAGCCCGCCGCAGAAATTGCGCAGCGCGGTCAGCCGGCCGCGGCGCGCCAGCGGGATGATCTTGGAGGTCAGGTAGTTGAAGCTGACGTTCTGCACCCCGTTGAGCAGCCCGAACAGCAGCAGGAAGATGCCCGCCGCGACCAGCGCCGCCTCTCCCGACAGCCACAGCGCGGACAGCGCCAGCCCCAGGATCTGCGCGCGCACCAGCCAGCCCACCAGGTAGATCAGCGGCATCACGCGCGGGCGGTGCTCGATCAGCGTGGCGCCCCAGATCGACGACGCGGCCATGCCCGCATATTGCGCGGACAGCACGATGCCGATGGTCAGCTTGGAGCCGGACAGCAGGTACAGGTAGGCCGGCACGAAGGTGGGCGCGGTCACCAGCCTGAACCCGGTCATGCCCAGCATGCCGTGCGCCAGGTACGCACGGGCGTTGCGCGGCAGGTGCTGGTCGACATGCCGGAGATAGCACCGCTCAGCCTGTTCATGCGCGCTCAGGTCAGGTCCCTCGTCGGGACCGGCTACCCGCTCGGGGGTCCGCTCGCCTGTCATGCGCCGTGACCTATGCCGCCTGAATCCACCCAGCGCACGCGGTCCGGCGCACGTGCACCGGGAGACGAAACGGTTCGCTGGTCGAGCGAAGGCATGACGACGGGCACGGCTTGGTCTCCCTATGGCACCGGTCTGCGTTGGCAACTTGCCTGTCCGGCATCCCACGCAACCGGTCTATCCCGACTTTTAGTGATAGCGGTATGTTTTGAATGGATGCTACCACAGGAAACATCTTCAACGCCTGGCCTTCCTTTCACCGGGCGACTACGTCGTATTACCGCCTAATTCCTAGGATATTTCGTGCTGCATCGCAACCTCAGGCATGACCCATGGTCTGCAATGCGTGCACTTCTGACATCCGGACGCTGCGCCCATCACATCCATTTTAGGTAATTGAGTATTGACGCTGCCAGATGCGACTTGTATAACGGGATACGCCGCCTGGCCGACCAGCCAGGTGCGGGCGACCTCACCGGCAGCGCGCCAGAGAAAGAGGCGTCCAGCGACAGGCACCTGAAAACAAGGAGACACGCGTGGACGAGTTGGAGACCTTCCGGCAGCAGGCGCGCGCCTGGCTGGAGCAGAACTGTCCGGCCGAGATGCGGCAGCCGGTGCGCAACGAAGACGACATCTGCTGGGGCGGGCGCAGGTTCCGCTTCCAGTCCGAGGCCCAGCGCCAGTGGCTTGGCCGCATGGCCGACAACGGCTGGACCGTGCCCGAATGGCCCACGGAGTACGGCGGCGCCGGCCTGCCACGTGAGCAGGCCAAGGTGCTGCGCGAGGAAATGGCCCGGCTCGGCTGCCGCGTGCCTCTGCAGAGTTTCGGCATCTCCATGCTTGGCCCCGCCCTGCTCCGCTACGGCACCGAAGCCCAGAAGCGCGAGCACCTGCCCCGCATCGCCCGCGGCGAGATCCGCTGGTGCCAGGGCTACTCCGAGCCCAACGCCGGTTCCGACCTGGCCGCGCTGCAGACCCGTGCCGAGGACCGCGGCGATCATTTCCTGGTCAACGGCCAGAAGGTGTGGACGTCCTATGCCGACCAGGCCGACTGGATCTTCTGCCTGGTGCGCACCGATGCCGCGGCGCAAAAACACACCGGCATCAGCTTCCTGCTGTTCGACATGGAAACGCCGGGTGTGACGACCCGGCCCATCCCGCTGATCTCCGGCAAATCCCCCTTCTGCGAGACCTTCTTCGACGACGTCGCGGTGCCGCGCGCACAACTGGTCGGCGAGCTCAACCGCGGCTGGGAGATTGCCAAGTACCTGCTCACCCACGAGCGCGAGATGATCAGCGCCATCGGCAGCCGCGGCATGCGGCAGCCGCTTGGCGCGCACGCGGCAAAGGCCATCGGGCTGGACGCCGCCGGCCGGCTCGACCAGCCGATGCTGCGCGCGCACGTCGCGCAGTTCGAGATCGACGAGGCCGCCTTTGCCGCAGCCGGCGAGCGGGTGCGCGACCTGGCCCGCCAGGGCGAGGGCATCGCGGCGTTCTCGTCGGTGCTCAAGTACTACGGCGCGGAACTGAACAAGCGCCGCTACGAGCTGCTGATGTCGATCGGCGGCAGCGACGCGCTGGAATGGGAAAGCGAGCGCAGCCAGCAGGGCGCGCTGGCACGCGCGTGGCTGCGCAGCAAGGCGAACTCGATCGAGGGCGGCACCAGCGAGGTCCAGCTCAATATCGTCGCCAAGCGCCTGCTCGGCCTGCCGGGCGCCTGAGCCCGGCCCCGCGCGCTTCCCCCGCTGCCCCGTACCCAGACACGAGTCCGCCCATGCCCATCGTACTGAACCAGACGCAGGAAATGCTGCGCGACAGCGCCCTGACCTTCCTGCGCGAATCCGCCCCGATCTCCGCGCTGCGCACGCTGCGCGATACCCGTGACGAGACCGGCTTCTCCCGCTCCTTGTGGCAACAATTTGCCGAACTCGGCTTCGCCGGCGTGCTGGTGCCCGAGCAATATGGCGGCAGCGGCTTGGGCGTGGTGGAGGCCGGCGTCATCATGGAAGCGATCGGGCGCACGCTGGCGCCCTCGCCGTTCCTGTCCACCGCCGTGCTGGGCGCGGCGCTGCTCACCCACTACGGCAGCGATGCGCAGCGCACGGCGATGCTGCCCGCCATCGCCGCCGGCAAGCACCTGACCGCGCTGGCACTGGAAGAGAGCGCCAGGCACCGGCCCACGCGCCATGCCCTGCGCACAAGCGCCGACGGCGACGGCTTCCGCCTCGATGGCGACAAGGTCTTTGTCGTCGATGGCCACGTCGCCGACACCCTGATCGTGGCGGCGCGCACCACTGGCGCGCCCGACGACCGCGACGGCATCACGCTCTTCCTGGTGCCGGCCGGCAGCGCCGGCCTCTCGATCGAGCGCACGGTCATGGCCGACGCCACCAATGCGGCGCGCGTGACCCTGCGCGAGGTCCGGCTGCCGGCCGCCGCTGTGCTGGGCACCCCCGGCAATGGCGCCGCCATGCTGGAGCGCGTGCTGGACGTGGGCCGCGCCGTGCTGGCATCCGAACTGCTCGGCATCGCCGACGAAACCTTCGAGCGCACGCTTGCCTACCTGAAGGAGCGTTGCCAGTTCGGCCGCATCATCGGCGAATACCAGGCGCTGCAGCACCGCGCCGCGCACCTATTTACCGAGATCGAGATCACCCGTGCCGCCGTGCTGCAGTGCCAGCAGCGGCTCGATGCCGGCACGGACGACGCCGCCGGCCTGGTCTGCGTGGCCAAGGCGCGCGCTGGCACCAGCGCAACCCTGGCCGTGCAGGAGGGCGTGCAGATGCATGGTGGCATCGGCATGACCGACGCGCTGGAGATCGGCTTCTTCATGAAGCGGGCACGCACCGCCCAGGAACTGCTCGGCGATACCAACGCCCAGTTGCAGCGCTGGGCGACGCTGCGCGGCTACTAGCCGGCGCGCGTCCCGCACACCGCCGCGGGGCCATGGAAAACCACTAGCTTTTCCGCGCGGCAATCGGGTTGTTTTCGTTTCGAACGATCAGTATGCTGGGATCACGGCCTCGCAAGACCGCCCGCAACGGTATTTCGCCACCGGCGAAATGCCAGTAATCACTCCCCATCAGCAGCATAATCCTGTGTTGGCGGATGCAAAGGGATCGGGAGACAGGAGACGACATGCACCAAGCATCATGCAGATTCGTGTTGCCGGTATCCTCCGTTTCGGCTAGCCGCGCCAACGCGGCGCTGCGAGGGCTGCGATGAGCGCCTACGTGCTGCGCCGGCTGCTGGCGCTGGTCCCCACGCTCTTGTTCGCCAGCCTGATCGTCTTCACCATCGTGCGCATGGTGCCCGGCGATGTGGTCGACCTGATGCTGAGCCAGAACGACATCAGCGCCGATACCCGTACCCGCGAAGACCTGGTCCGCGCCCTCGGCATGGACCGCCCGATGTGGCAGCAGTATGTGCACTGGGTCGGCGGCATCGTGCTGCGCGGCGACCTGGGCCAGTCCCTGTGGCAGGGCGAGCCGGTGCTGTCGATGGTGACCGCGCGCATCCCCGCCACCTTCTCGCTGGGCGTGATCGCGCTGGTGGTGGCGCTCTCGGTAGCGCTGCCGATCGGCGTGCTGTCGGCCATCCGACAGGACAGCGCCGCCGACTACATTGCGCGCTCATTCTCCATCCTGATGCTGGCCATCCCCAGCTTCTGGCTCGGCACCATGGTGATGGTGTTTCCCTCGGTGTGGTGGGGCTGGTCGCCCGAGGCCCGCTACGTGCCCTTCCATGAAGACCCGGTGCAGCATGTGCGCAATATGCTGATCCCCGCCATCGTGCTGGGCATGGCGCTGTCCGCCATCACCATGCGCATGACGCGCACCATGATGCTCGAGGTGCTGCGCCAGGACTATATCCGCACCGCCTGGGCCAAGGGCCTGAGCGAGCGCCTGGTGGTGCTGCGCCACGCCCTGCGCAATGCGCTGATTCCGGTGGTGACGCTGATCGGGCTGCAGGCGCCGCTGCTGATCGGCGGCGCGGTCATCATCGAACAGATCTTCGCGCTGCCCGGCATGGGCCTGCTGCTGCTCGACGCCGTGCATCAGCGCGACTATCCGGTCATCACCGGCGTGTTCCTGGTGGTGGGTGTCGCGGTGATGCTGATCAACCTGCTCGTCGACCTGAGCTACGGGCTGTTCGATCCGAAAGTGAGGCACCGCTGATGGCCAAACCCGCCCTGCACCCCAATCCCGCCGCCCCCGCTGCCGCACCGGCCCGGCGCGCCGTGCCCGGCCGCGGCCTGCTCAGCCGGCTGTTCCGCGACAAGCCGCTGGGCGCCGCCGGCGCCGTCATCTGCGCCATCTTCCTGTCCTGCGGCGTGTTCGCCGACCTGCTGGCGCCGTATGGCATGAACGAGATCAACATGCTGCAGCGGCTGCAGGCGCCCTCCTGGGCGCATCCGTTCGGCACCGACAACCTTGGCCGCGACATGCTGTCGCGCTGCCTGTACGGCGCGCAGCTGTCGGTGGTGATCGGCCTGAGCGCGGCCACGCTGGCCACGGCGATCTCGGTGCTGCTCGGCATCCTGACCGGCTACCTCGGCGGCAAGCTTGACCTGATCGTGCAGCGCATGGTCGATGCCTGGATGAGCTTCCCGGACCTGGTGATCCTGATCGTGGTGGTCTCGGTGCTGGGCCCCGGCAGCTGGCAGATCGTCTGCACGCTGGGGCTGCTGCTTGGCATCGGCGGCTCGCGCATCGTGCGCAGCGCGGTGGTCTCGGTGCGCGAGAACATGTATGTCCACGCCGCGCAGTCGATGGGCGCGTCAACCACGCGCATCCTGTGGCGCCATATCCTGCCCAATGTGCTGCCCCCGGTGATCGTGCTGTTCACCACCCGGGTCGGCACGGCAATCCTGGCGGAATCGGGCCTGTCCTTCCTGGGCCTGGGCGTGCCGCCGCCCGCGCCCACGTGGGGTGGCATGCTGTCCGGCGACGGCCGCACCTTCATGTTCCAGGGCCCCTGGCTGGCGCTGGCGCCGGGCATCTGCCTCACCATCGTGGTCTACGCGATCAATATCTACGGCGACGCCCTGCGCGACCTGCTGGACCCACGCATGCGCGGCACGCGCTAGCGCCCGCCCGAATAGCAATCCCCGCCGCGCTGGCGCGCGGGGCACGGATTTCCCGCGCGGCCATGCCGCCGGGCCAACGGCAGTCGACCACGGAGGGCTTCGGTTTGAACACACAGGCATCCTCGATGTTGGCGGGCGTGGTGCTCGCATTGTGCGCAGCCACGGCGGGCGCGCAGAGCGACGCGCCCAAGTACGGCGGCACGCTGGAGATCGGCTCGGTCTACCCGACCATCTCGGCCCTGTCATGGGACCTCGCCGACTGGAACTGGAAGCAGAACTACGACACCGGCCAGGTCTACGAGCAGCTGTTCGTGGCCGACCTGTCCAAGTCCAGGCGCCTCGGCGGCAAGTACAGCTTCCAGGCCGACGCGTGGCTGCCCGAGGACGCCATCCGCGGCGAACTGGCCGAAAGCTGGAAGTGGCTCGATCCGCAGACGCTGGAAGTCAGGCTGCGCAAGGGCGTCAGGTTCCCGGCCAAGCCCGGCGTGATGGAAGAGCGCGAACTGGTGGCGGACGACGTGGTCTTCAGCTACACGCGCCAGGCCGAAAGCGCGAAGAAGATCCCCACCTATTTCGACCACCTCGCCAAGGTGGAAGCGAAGGACAAGCATACGGTGCTGTTCCGCTTCAGCAAGTACAACGCCGAGTGGGACTACCGCTTCGGCTGGGGCTACTACTCCGGCATCATGCCGAAGGAGGTGGCCACCGCCGGCGCCGGCAACTGGAAGCACGTCAATGGCAGCGGCCCGTTCCAGCTGACCCAGTTCGTGCAGGGCAACGCCAGCACCTATACGCGCAACGCCTTGTACTGGGATACCGAGAAGGTGGGCAGCAAGGATTTCAAGCTGCCCTTCGTCGACAAGATGGTGCTGCGCACCATCAAGGACGAAGCCACGCGCAACACCATGCTGCGCACGGGCAAGCTCGACGTCATGGAAGGCATACGCTGGACCTCGGTGGAAGAGCTGAAGAAGAGCGCGCCGCAGCTGCAGTGGTCGCGCTGGCTGTCCTTCACCGGGCAATACCTGGCCATGCGCGTTGACACCAAGCCCTTCAACGATATCCGCGTGCGCCGCGCGCTCAACATGGCGGTCAACAAGCAGGAGATCGTCAAGCAGTACTACGGCGGCAACGCGGAACTGTTCGCCTATCCGCAGCACCCGGACTATGTGGGCTACTTCGAGCCGCTCAGCGCCATGCCGGAGAACGTGAAGGAGCTCTTCACCTACAACCCCGACAAGGCCCGCAAGCTGCTGGCCGAGGCCGGCTACCCCAAGGGCTTCAAGTTCAAGGTGCAGGTGTGCGCATGCGCCCCGGACCATATGGAGCTGCTGCCGCTGATCGCCGCGTACCTGGAACAGGTCAATGTGCGCATCGAAATCCAGCCGATGGAGTACGGCGCGTTCCTGTCCGCGATGACGACCCGGACCAATGCGCCCGGCTACATGATGGCCAACGGCCATACCAATCCCACCACCACGATCCGCAAGAGCTTCGTGCCGGGGCAGGTATGGAACGCCGCGCAGTGGGGCAACGACGCATACACGAAACGGGTCGAAGCCGCCTTCGAGCTGCGCGATCTCGGCAAGCGGCAGGAAGCGCTGCGCGGGCTCACGCGCGACATCCTGGCCGAGGCGCCCTATATCTGGCTGCCCACGCCCTACATGTACACCGCCTGGTGGCCGTGGGTGCGCAACTACGGCGGCGAGCTGCGCGCGGGCGCGGTGCGTCCCGGGCCGATCTATGCACGCATGTGGATCGACCAGGACATGAAGAATAAGCTTGGCTTCTGAGACGCGCCACCCGAGGAGACACGCATGACGCAGCCCATCCTGCAGGTCAGGGACCTCACCACGCGCTTTCGCACCGATCGCGGCGTGGTGACCGCCGTCGACCAGGTCTCGTTCGACGTGGCCCCGGGCGAGACCCTGGCCATCGTCGGCGAATCCGGCTCGGGCAAGAGCGTGACTGCCCTGTCGATACTGGGCCTGATCCCCGCCCCGGGCGGTTCGATCGACACCGGCGAGATCGTGTTCGAGGGCCAGGACTTGCTCAAGCTTGGCCCCCGCGGCATGCGCGCCATCCGCGGCAACCGGATCGCGATGATCTTCCAGGAGCCGATGTCGTCGATGAACCCGGCGCTGACCATCGGCAAGCAGATTGCCGAGCCCATCCACCTGCATCGCGGCCTGCCCTGGAAGACCGCGCTGGGGATTGCCGGCGAGCTGCTCGGCAAGGTCCAGATCCCCGAGCCCCAGAGCCGGCTTTCCGCGTATCCGCACCAGTTCTCGGGCGGCATGCGGCAGCGCGCGATGATTGCCATGGCGCTGGCCTGCGAGCCGCGGCTGATCATCGCCGACGAGCCCACCACCGCGCTCGACGTCACCGTGCAGGCCCAGATCCTGGACCTGCTGAAGGACCTGGCAGAGCGCATGGGCACGGCACTGATCCTGATCACGCATGACCTGGGCGTGGTGGCGCGCTATGCCGACCGGGTCGCCGTGATGTACGGCGGCAGGCTGGTGGAGACTGCCTCCGCCGAGGCCCTGTACCGGCAGCCCGCCCACCCCTACACGCGCGGGCTGATGGCCTCCGTGCCGCGCATTGACGGCGACACCCGGGAGCCGCTGGTTCCCATCGAAGGCCAGCCGCCCGACCTGACCGCGCTGGGCCCGGGCTGCGCCTTCCTGCCGCGCTGCAAGCAGGCGATCGACCAGTGCCGCAGCGCCCGGCCGCCGTTGCGCGGCGTGCCGGATGCGGCCACGCGGCAGCTCTCCGACCAACATTTCAAGGCGTGCTTCCTCCATGAACTCCATTGAAGCGATAGCGGAGCCGGCAACTGGCAACGGCGGTGTGCAGGCCGGCATGCAGCGTGACGTGCGGACCGACGTGCAGAGTGGCGATGAGATCCTGCGCGTCGACGACCTCAAGGTGCATTTCCCGGTTACGCGCGGCGTGCTGCTCAAGCGCCAGATGGGCTCGGTCAGGGCGGTCGACGGCGTGTCGTTCACGCTGCGCCGTGGCGAGACCCTGGGCCTGGTCGGCGAAAGCGGCTGCGGCAAGTCCACCACCGGGCTTGCCATCCTCAAGATGCTGGCCGCCAGCGCCGGACGCATCGCCTTCCGCGGCGACGACCTGGCCAGCTTCACGCGAGCGCAGGAGCAGCAGTTCCGCCGCAGCGTGCAAATGGTCTACCAGGATCCCTTCGGCTCGCTGAACCCGCGCATGAAGGTCAGCGACATCATCAGCGAACCGCTGGAGGTGCATGATTTCCCCGGCGGGCGCAGCGCCCGCCGCGCGCGCGTGGCGGAGTTGCTGGACATGGTCGGGCTGCTGCCCTATATGGCGGACCGCTACCCGCACGAGTTCTCCGGCGGGCAGCGCCAGCGCATCGGCATCGCCCGCGCGCTGGCGCTCGGGCCCAGCGTCATCGTCTGCGATGAGCCGGTGTCGGCGCTCGACGTGTCGATCCAGGCGCAGGTGGTCAACGTGCTGATGTCGCTGCAGCGGCGGCTTGGCCTGTCCTACCTGTTCATCGCGCACGACCTGGCCGTGGTGCGGCATATCAGCGACCGCATCGCGGTGATGTACCTGGGCCGCATCGTCGAGATCGCAAGCCGCGAGGCGCTCTACGCCCGCCCCCGCCATCCCTACACCCAGGCGCTGCTGTCGGCGGTGCCGGTGGCCAGCGTGGAAGGCGAGCGCAGCCGCAAGCGCATCGTGCTGCAGGGCGAGGTGCCGAGCCCGATGAATCCGCCATCGGGATGCCGCTTCCATACCCGCTGCCCAGTGGCGATGGCGCGTTGCCGCAGCGAAGACCCGGCGCTGCAGGCGCAGCCGGATGGCCAGATGGTGGCCTGCCACCTCTACACTTGAGCGTAAGCTAGCGCTCAGGGCTCCGACAGGATCCCCATCAGCAACGGCCGCACGAACAGGTCAGCGGCGTTGTCCGCATGGGCATCGCGCACCCAGCGGGACAACTCCACCGCGGCATTGATCATGCCGTTGACCTGCAGCGCGGCAATGGACTGGTCCAGTGCCCGGATCGAGCCATCCTGCATGCCCAGCACCAGGAAGCGCACGATCCGCGCCGACAGCCGGCTCATGGTCAGCATCTTCTCCTTGCGCATGTCCTCGGGCAGCGCGCCATAGATGGTCAGGCGCAGCAGCGGCCCCTGGCTGGAGAACTGGTATTGCACCAGCGCCCGCGACACCGCGCACAGCTTGTCCCAGCCGGTGCCGGGGCCGTTCTCCACCAGTGTCTGGGTATTGCGGATCACTGCGAACATGCGGTCGACGCAGGCCGAGATCAGGTCGTCCTTGTTCTCGTTGTGGTGATAGAACGCGCCCTTGGTCAGGTTCAGCCGGGCCGAGATGCGGTCGGCCGACGCGCCGCGATAGCCCTGCTCGTTGAGCAGCTCGGTCGCCGCGCGCAGGAACGCCTCCTGCGTGGTCTCGGGCCTGTCCGGCGCCGGCAGCAGCGCGGATACGTCCATCTGCGCATGCCAGCGGGCCGACGGCGCGGCAATGCCGTGCAGCAGCACGTCGACCACGGTTTGCGCCACCTTCGGATAGTCCTCAGGCTCATATCGCTCCACCCACGACATCGCGCCGGTAGCCAGCGACAGCAGCAGGTGGGCGCGCGCGCTCAGCGCACTGCGCTGCGCCGGATCGGCCGGCGGGCGCTCGCGCAGCAGCTGGCGGATGCGGCGGAACATGTCGGTGTAGGCGTCGAATGCGATAGCGGCATGGCTGTCCGGCAGCGCGCGGATCTCGCGAAAATTCATCAGCTCAGGCCGCTCGCCGGTGGCGGTGCGCGCCAGGCGTTCGAAGAACAGCGCGATGAAGGCCCCCGCCCGGTCGCGCGGCGCCGGCTGCTGCTGGGCCGCGCTGGCAATGTCCACCATCTCGCCGATGGCGCGCAGCAGGCACGCCACCACCAGGTCTTCCTTCTTGCGGTAGTAGTACGTGATGCTGTTGGTGCTCAGGCCCACGTCCTCGGCGACATCCGACAAGGTGGTGCCCCGTACGCCCTGGTGGTTGAAGCGCCGCGCGGCGGCGTCCAGGATGGCCTCGCGCTTTTCGACGTAGCGGCGGGTCAGGCGGGCTTGCGCGGGGTCCTTGGACATGGCTGGGGGAAGTTGTCGCGCAATATTGGGGGTGACGTGGTGAGGCGGCACAGTGCCTGCGCGGATTATAGCGGGCGCCCCGCTCCCTGCCCGCCAAAGCAAAAGCCCGCCAGTGACGGCGGGCTCTTGCTTGCTGCTTGCCGGCGTCAGTTCACCCGCCGGATCATCCCTTCCCAGAACGGCTCGCGCAGCTTGCGCCGCAGCAGCTTGCCCGACGGGTTGCGCGGCAGCGCCTCGACAAACTCGATGCTCTTGGGCACCTTGAAGCCCGCCAGCCGCTGGCGCGTCCACGCGATGATGCCGGCCTGGTCCGGCGCCTGCCCCGGCTTGAGCACGACGATGGCCTTGACCGCCTCGCCCCACTTCTCGTCCGGCACGCCGATCACCGCCACGTCGGCCACCTGCGGATGGCCGTAGATCGCGCTTTCGACCTCGGCCGGATAGACGTTCTCGCCGCCGCTGATGATCATGTCCTTGACGCGGTCATGGATGTACAGGTAGCCCTCGGCATCCATGTAGCCCGCATCGCCGGTGCGCAGCCAGCCTTCGGCGTCGATGGTGCGCGCGGTCTCCTCGGGCTGCTTCCAGTAGCCGGCCATGTTGTGCTGCGAGCGCACCACGAGCTCGCCGACCTCGCCGGGCGCGAGCTGGCGGCCTTCATAGTCGACCACCTTGATCTCCACGCCAGGCAGCGGCTTGCCCGCGGCACGCATGCGCGGCACTTCCTCGGTGGTGTGGTCCTCGGGCGGCAGCGCCACGATGGTGCCGGTGGTCTCGGTCATGCCGTACTGCTGCACGAAACCGCAGCCGAACACCTCGATGCCCTCGCGCAGCAGCGCCGCGGGAATCGGCGCGGCGCCGTACAGCAGGTACTTCAGGCGCGAGTAGTCAACCTGGCGCGCACGCGGGTCGCGCAGCACGATCTGCATCGCAGCCGGCACCAGGAACAGCTTGCTGATGCGCTCCTTCTCGATAAAGTCGAGCACCGCGCGCGGATCGAACTCGCGCGCGACCACGCCCTTGGCACCGGACAGCAGGTTGCGCAGGCCCCAGCCGGAGCCGCCGATATGCGCCACCGGCATCGCCACCAGCGAAACATCGTCGGCGACCCAGTGCGACCAGAGCAGGTTCTCGCGCTCGCTGACTTCGGTGCCGATGGTCAGGTTGCGGTGCGTGAGCATCGCGCCCTTGGGCCGGCCCGTTGTGCCGGACGTGTACAGCTGCAGCAGCACGTCATGCGCGGCGGGCTGGTGCGCGGGCGGCGTGTCCGGCTGCGCGTCGCGCCAGCCGGTGTAGCACTGCCAGTCGCCTTGCTCGGCGCACGGCTCCATCACCACCACCTTGCGCACCATCGGCAGCGCGGGCAGCAGGTTCCGGACCATTGCCGCCGATTCCGCCCCGACGAAGAGCACCACGGCATCGCAATGGCCGAGGATGAACTCCACCTCGGGCGGCGCCAGGCGCCAGCTAGCCGGCGTCATCACCGCGCCGATCTTGGACGCGCCAAGCAGCAGCTCGAAATAGTGGTCGCTGTTCTTGCCGATATAGCCAATGCGCTCGCCGACCCCGGCGCCTTCAGCCAGCAGGGCCTGTGCCACGCGATTGGTGTTCCGCTCAAACCCGGCATAGGTGGTCTGCCGGCCTTCGAACGCATACGCCACCGCCTCGGGCCGCAGGCGCGCGAAGTGGCGTACCGCGTGGGGCAGTGTCGTCAGATAGCTGAAGTCCATCCGCGTCTCCTGATTCTGATAGTGGCCGGACCAGCGGTGCGCGGGCCCGGCCACGACGATGTGCTGGCGCTACGCTCAGCGCGGCGCCATGCGGATGGCGCCGTCCAGGCGCACCGACTCGCCGTTGAAATAGCCGTTGCGGCACATCTCGACGGCCAGCGACGCGAACTCTTCCGGCTGCCCCAGGCGCTTGGGGAACGGCACCGAAGCGGCCAGCGCGGCCTTGACGTTCTCTGCCGCGCCCTGCAGCAGCGGCGTATTGAAGATGCCCGGCAGGATGGTGTTGACGCGGATGCCTTCGCCCGCCAGGTCGCGCGCGATCGGCAGCGTCATGCCGACCACGCCGGCCTTCGATGCCGAGTACGCGGCCTGGCCCATCTGGCCGTCCTGCGCCGCCACCGACGCGGTATTGATGATCACGCCGCGCTCGCCGCCGGCGCTGTCCAGCGTCAGCATGCCCGCGGCCGAGCGCGCGATGCAGCGGAAGGTGCCGATCAGGTTGATCTGGATGATGCGCTCGAAGGCATCGGTCGGGAAATGCTTGATCTGGTCCGGCGCTTCCTTGGAACGCGAGGCGGTCTTGATGGCGTTGCCGGTGCCGGCGCAGTTGACCAGGATGCGTTCCTGACCGATGGCGGCGCGCGCCTTGGCAAAGCCGGCCTCGACCTCGGCCTCTGAGGTGACGTTGACCTGGCAGAACACGCCGCCCAGTTCACGCGCCAGCGCTTCGCCCTTCTCCACGTTGAGGTCGAACAGCGCCACGCGCACGCCCTGCGCTGCCAGCGCACGTGCCGTCGCCGCGCCCAGGCCCGAAGCGCCACCCGTCACCACTGCCGATACCGATGCATTGAGTTCCATATCGTCTATCCCTTGTCTCTTGTTCCTGGCCCGGCCGGATCCAGCGCGGCCCCGCGGTTTGATGAAGCCGGCAGGCGCAAGAATCGCCTGTACCGGAGTGGGGTCGAGATTCGTGGATCGGCCGTTGCGACGCATCGTCCGAAGCGACGAATGAGGATGGCGCGTGCCTGCGGCGCGCTCCGGCACCCGGCGCGACCGATGCGCTACAGTGACGCGATCGACGGCCATTCCGGCGCCGCCCGGCACCGGCAACCGACTACGAACCATGCACAAACCCGAATACCACGCCCCCACCCCTGCGCCCCGCTGGCATGCCGCACTGCAGCCGGTGCTGCGTGCGCTCGCCATGCTGGCCGCGCTGTTGACGCTGCTGTGCGCCATCCCGGCGCACGCCGCCCCGGCCGGCTCCCTCGCGGCACTGCTGGGCAAGGCGGAGAAACCCGCGGCGCCGGCCAGCGCACCCGCCGCCAGCGTGCCGCTGGCGCAGTCGCTGGACCAGGTGATCGCCACGCTGCAGAACGACGGCGAGCGGCACGCCCTGGTGGGCCAGCTGCAAACCATGCGCCAGGGGCTGGGTGCCTCCGGGGCCGCGCCCGCCTCCGCCGCGGCAGCCCCGGCCGGCGCCTCCGCGCCCGGCCTGATCGGTGCCGTCGCTGAAGTGCTGGACGAGGTCGATTCCCATCTGCGCGAGGATCGCGGCCCGTGGCAGTTCTGGCGCTGGCGCACGCGCTTCGCGGGCGAGGAATGGCACACCGCGCTCACCCACAACGGCACCCGCACCACGCTGGCCTCGCTGCGTGAATTCGCGCTGGTGCTGGCAGTCTGGGCGGTGAGCGGCGGGGCCTTGTGGGAGATCGGCCACCGCATCCGGCGCCGGCGCGCGCGCAAACCCACGCGCGCCGAGCGCGGCAAGCTGCCCGAGTTGCCATCGTGGGTCGACGTCGGCATCTTCATGCTGCGCCATATCGGGCCCTGGGTGGTGGCATTCGGCCTGACGTTGCTGCTGGCCCAGCAATTGTTTGCCCAATCGCCGGCCAGCGTCGCCGCCGTGCTGGTGGCATATGCGATCGTGGCGGGGGCGATCGCGGCAGCGGTGTGCCAGGTCATCTTCACGCTGTTCCGCAGCGCGCACCGGCAGCTGGCGGTGCGGCAGCTGCTGGCGCACTCACCGTGGCTGCTGTTCTGCACGGGGGCGCTGGCGGCACTGGGCGACGGCGCCACCGACAGCCGCGTGGTCGCCGTGCTCGGCACCAACCTGTGCGCCCTGGTGGCCACCGTGGCCAATATCGCCGCGGCACTGGGCATCGGCGCGTTCGCGCTGTGTTTCCGCCGGCAGATCGGCCAGCTGATCGGCCAGCGGCCGCTGGCCTTCCGCCAGGCCCGCCCGGCCGTGACCGACCTGCTGCGGCTGGCCGGCCAGGCCTGGCACCTGCCGGTGCTGGCGGTGGTGGTGGCATCGGTGGTCGGCACCATCCTGGCCACCGGCAATGCGGATGTGTTCCTGCGCCGCACGGTGGCGTCGGTGACGCTGTTCCTCGCCGGGCTGCTGCTGACGATGGTGGTGGGGCACTCGCCCAAGGCCACCGCGCGCGCGCCGCGCATCCGCGACCGCCGCCGCTCGGCCTACCTGCAGCGCTTCGGGCGCTTTGCGCTGGCGCTGTTGCGCGTGCTGATCTGGGCGGTCTTCATCGAGATGGTGATGCGCGTCTGGGGCACGTCGCTGGTGCGCCTGGCCGAGTCGTCCGCCGCGGGCCGCCATCTCACCGAGACGGTCTTCAGCGTCACCAGCACCGTGCTGCTGGCCTGGCTGGTCTGGCTGCTGATCGACACCGCCATCATGCAATCACTGTCGCCTGCGCACGGGCGCGGCGCGCAGCCCAGCCTGCGGGCCAAGACCATCCTGCCGCTGGTGCGCAACGCTTCGCTCATCGGCCTGCTGGTGATCACGGTGATCGCGGTGCTGGCCAACCTGGGCGTCAATGTGACGCCGCTGCTGGCCGGCGCGGGCGTGGTCGGCCTGGCCATCGGCTTCGGCGCGCAAAGCCTGGTGCAGGACCTGATCACGGGGCTGTTCATCGTGGTCGAGGACTCCATCGCCATCGGCGACTCGATCGAGCTGCCGGACCACGCCGGCGTGGTCGAAGCCATGACCATCCGCACGGTCAGGCTGCGCGACGGCCGCGGCGCACTGCACACGCTGCCGTACAGCCAGATCAAGGCAGTCAAGAACCTGTCGCGCGGCTATGCCTACGCGGTGTTCAACATCGGCATCACCTACCAGAGCGACCTGGACCAGGCGCTGGAGCTGATCCGCACCACCGGCGCCGAACTGGCGCGCGACCATCACTACGCGCGCAACCTGATGTCGGGGCTGGACATCCTGGGGCTGGACCGTTTCGACCCCAACGGGCCGGTGGTGATGGCACAGTTCAAGACCCGGCCGCTGATGCAGGCCGAGATCACGCGCGCCTTCAACGCGCGGCTCAAGCGCAATTTCGACGCCAGCGGCATCCGCATGGCATCGCCGAGCCTGACGATCCAGGTGGGTGGCGGCACGGCGCAGCTGCTGGATCCGGAAATCGCCAATGAAAAAGCCACCCAACGGGCGGCTGATCCGACAATTCAGGGACAGTAGCAACGCGGTTGGCGCGGGCGTTCCTCTTCTGTCAATTAAACCAATGCTGCGATCTTGCTGCGTTGTACCTGTGGCACAAGCGCCAACAGAGTCGTGGCGCATGTGGAACGTCGAGCACTATTTCAGCGCTGAAAATTTCTTTTCTTCTCGGGTATTACTATCGCGCGGCGGTATGATCGCGTCCCTGCCTGCCCTGGCAGGGAGTTACGCCGCGCAATCCGTGTTTTCCCCCCCGACACGGGGGATAAAACAAACAACATTGTTTGGCATGATTGCGTTACGGCGCAGATACAGAACGCCAGAACGGAACCGATAACACAAAAAGATGTAGCCACTTGCCGTGGCGCAGAGCAATAGGCGTTTGCCACCGGGGGGATCTGAACATGGGCGAACACCCGACTACGGACGAGGACTTCCATCGTCTGGTCGACTCAATCTACGAGTCCGCGCTGGACGTTGCGGCCATGCCCGCCGCCCTCGACCTCTTTTCCCGATACACGTGCACAGGCAGCCCGCGTTACCTGATCTGGGACAAGCTTGCCGGCCATGCCCGCCTTGGCGTGACCCCGCACGGCTGCTTCACCAGCGGCGTCAGCATGCCCGACTGGCTGCCCGGACCGCTCGACCTGCCCCATGCGGGCGCTTGCTGCACCCCCAATGACGCCCCCGCGCTGGCCTGCGATGGCACCGCTGCGCTGGCGGCCTCGCACCATGGCAGCATGGCCGATGCGGCCACGGCTGCGCTGGCCTGCAGCGGACTGGAACAAGGCATCCGCCTGATCGAGAACGCCGAGGTTTGCGTGCTGATGAGCGGCACCAGCGCGGGCAGCATCAGCACAGGCCAGCGCGAGCGGCGCCTGGCCCACGTGATGCCGCACTGGGTGCGCGCGGCACGGATGCAGCAGCGCAACTTCGAGCTGAGCGGGCTGGCCAGCCTGGGCCTGGCCGGCCTGGATACGCTGGACTTCGGCGTGATGGTGCTGCAGGCGGACCTGCGCGTGCGCTATGCCAACAGCTGGGCCGAGGCGCTGGTGCAGGCCGACGGCCACCTGTCGCTGCAGGGCGGCGTGCTGCGCGCCCACAGCGACACGCTGCAGGCGGTGCTGCGCAAGCTGCTCGACGGTGCCATGCGTGCCCGCGGCACTGAGGCGGCCTCCGGCTCGTGGATGCACATCACCTCCGGCGGACAGCCGGTGCCGATCATCGTCACGCCGCTGGTGTCGCGCCAGCCGGTGGAGGGCCCGTGGCAATTGCCGGCCGCGATGATGCTGTTCGGCAACTCGGAATCGCGCTCGGTGCTGGATGCCGGCTTGCTGACCTCGCTGTTCGGGCTATCGCGCAAGGAGAGCATTATCGCGACGCGCCTGGCTGCCGGCGAAACCCTCAACGAAATTGCCGAGCGCGAATTTCTTTCGCCCCACACCGTGCGCGTGCATATCCGCGACACGCTGCGCAAGACCGGCACGCATCGCCAGTCAGAGCTGGTGCGGCTGCTGCACCTGCTGCCGGGCGTGAACCTGGAACGCGCCGGCGTGACGCCGCCCGCGCGGCCGCGCACGCCGCGCACGCCACGCACGCGCGCCGCCTGAGGCGCCGCGCCACCTGCCTCCCCGTCAGTTCACCGCCGCCTGCGCCGCCGCCAGGAAGCGCTGCACCTGGCGGTCGCCGTCATCGGGCCGCGCCGCCAGCGCAATGCCGATGCGCCCGGCCCGCCGCGGGCTGGACAATGGCAGGAAGCACACGCGCCGGTTGGCGTAGCGTGCCGCCACGCTTGGCACCAGGGCCACGCCAAGCCCACTCTCGACCAGGCTGACCTGGGTCTGCACCTGCACCGCCTCCTGCGTGACACGCGGCACAAAGCCCGCCTGCTGGCACAGCAGCATTGCCACCGCGTGCAGGTTGGGCACCTGCGCCGCCGGATACATGATGAAGGGCTCGTCCGCGAGCGCGCGCAGCGGGATGGCGCCTGCGCTTGCCAGCGGGCTGTCGGCCGGCACAGCCGCGACAAAGACGTCGTTTTCCAGCGGCGTCAGCGAATAGTTGCCGGTGTCCAGGATCGGGAAGCGCACCAGGCCGGCGTCGATCTGGTGCTTTTCCAGGCGGTCCAGGATCGCGGCGGTGGTGGAGTCATGCAGGATCAGCTCGATGCCAGGATGCGCCGCGCGGAACGCCGGGATCAGCTTGGGCAGCAGCGCGTATGTCGCCGAGCCGATAAAGCCGATGCGCAGCGCGCCGCGCTCGCCCTGCCCCGCGGCAATCGCCGCCGCACGTGCCTGCTGTGCGTGGAACAGCGCACGGCGCGCATCGTGCAGCGCGGCCTCGCCCGCCTGCGTCAGCCGCACCCCGCGCGAGGTGCGCACGAACAGCGCCGTGCCGAGCTGGTCCTCGAGCTTGCGGATGGAAATGGAAAGCGGCGGCTGCGCCATGTGCAGGCGTTCAGCGGCGCGGTGGAAGTTGCCCGTCTCGGCCAGGGCGACGAACTGCTGCAGCTGGCGGAAGTCCATGGCTCGTTAATATCCTGTGAATATCGATTTCTAAAAAACTAATATTAGACCAAGCCTCGCCTGCTGATCTACCCTGTGCCCCACAGTCAACAAGATCGGAGACAACATGCTGCCGCTTGCAGGCATCCGCGTGGTCGACCTGTCCACCGTGGTGATGGGGCCGTATGCCAGCCAGTGGCTGGCCGACCTTGGCGCCGAGGTGATCAAGGTCGAGCCGCCCGAGGGCGATTCCACGCGCCGCACCGGCCCCGCCGCCGAGCCCGGCATGGCGGCCATTTTCCTGGGCGTGAACCGCAGCAAGCGCAGCGTGGTGCTGGACCTGAAGCAGCCGGCCGCGCAGGCCGCGCTGGACCGCGTGCTGGCCGGCGCCGACGTGCTGATGCACAGCATGCGCCCGCAAAAGCTGGCCGCACTGGGGCTGGCGCCCGACGACGTGCGGGCGCGCCACCCTGAGCTGGTCTTTGTCAGCCTGCTCGGCTTTGCCGAGGATGGCCCTTATGGCGGCCGCCCGGCGTACGACGACATCATCCAGGGCCTGTCGGGCAATGCCGCGTTGATGGCGGCGCAAACCGGCGACAGCCGCTACTTCCCCACCATCGCCGCGGACAAGACCAGCGGGCTGGTGGCCGCGCTGTCGGTCTGTGCGGCGCTGGCCGGGCGCGCGCGGCGCAATGCCGATGGCAGCACCGGCCACGGCACGCTGGTCGAAGTGCCGATGTTCGAATCCATGGTTGCCTTCAACCTGGTCGAGCATTTCTACGGCCGCCATTTCGAGCCGCCGCGCGGCCCCAGCGGCTACCCGCGCGTGCTGGCGCCGCTGCGCCGCCCGTACCGCAGCGCCGACGGCTATGTCTGCATGATGCCGTACACCGATGCGCACTGGCGCGACTTCTTCCGCGCCGCCGAGCGCCCCGAGCTGGCCGCCGATGCGCGCTTTGCCGACATCGCGGCACGCACGCGGCATATCGAGACGCTGTACGAGCTCACCGGCGAAATCGTGCAGGGACAGACCACCGCGCACTGGGTTGATCTGTGCGAACGCCTGCAGATCCCGGTGGCGCGCATCAATGAACTCGACGACCTGCCGGCCGATCCGCACCTGGCCGCCACCCGCTTCTTCGAAACCGTCGAAGACCCGGCCATGGGCACGCTGCGTTTTCCAGGCGCGCCGGTGCGCTTCGACAGCCAGCGCGCGCCGCTCGGCATCCCGCCGCGGCTGGGCGAGCACACCGAGGGCGTGCTGGCGCAAGCGGGACTATCCGCAGAAGCGATCGCGCAATTGCAACAAAGCGGTGCCGCACGCTGCGCACCCGCCAAGGAGACACCATGACGCATGCAGAACTACCCCGCCTCGGCCAGGGCTTCTACTGGAAGGACCTGCAGGAAGGCCAGGCGTTCCGCACCTTCGCCCGCACCGTGACCGAGACCGACCTGGTCAACTTCATCTCCGTCACCGGCATGGTCGAGGCCATCTTCATCGAAGCCGGCTATGACGGTGGCGCCATCCAGGGCCGGCCGGTGCCGGCAGCGCTGACCTACACGCTGATCGAGGGCTTCATCCTGCAGACCATGATCCAGGGCACCGGGCTGGCCATGCTGGAACTGACACAACAGATCCACGCGCCCGTGATGGTGGGCGACACCATCCACGCCACCGTGACCGTGACCGGCATCCGCCCCACGTCGCGCAACGGCCGCGCCGTGGTGGATTCGCGCATCGAGGTGTTCAACCAGCGCGGTGAGCAGGTCATGACCTACACCGCGCGCCGGTTGCTGGCGGGACGCTGAACCCATGGCGGCATCCGCCGCGTGGCTGCATGGATGGAGGAGACAAGCACATGAAGGCAAAGACTTTCATCACGACACTGGCTGCCGCGGCAGCCATCGTATTGCCGGCGGTGCTGGCGCAGCCGGCGGCGGCGGCCGATGCCGCCTACCCGTCGCACCCGATCCGCATGGTGGTGCCGTTCCCGCCGGGCGGCCCGACCGACCTGGTGTCGCGCGTGATCGCACGGCGCATGAGCGAGACGCTCGGCCAGCAGGTGCTGGTAGACAACCGGCCCGGCGCCAATGGCAATATCGGCGCGGAGATCGTCGCCAAGGCGCCGGCCGACGGCTATACGGTGCTGTACAACACCTCGTCGATCGCGCTGAGCCCGGCGCTCTACCGCAAGCTCAGCTACGACGTGAAACGCGATTTCGCGCCGGTGGCGCTGACGGCGATGGTGCCGCTGGTGCTGGAGGTCAACGCGCAGCTGCCGGTACAGAACGTGAAAGAGTTCATCCAGTACCTGAAGGCCAACCCCGACAAGCTCACCTACGGCTCGGCCGGCAACGGCAACGTGACGCACCTGGCTGCCTTCATGTTCCTGCAGGCCAACGGTCTGTCGGCGGTGCATGCGCCCTACAAGGGCAGCGCGCCGGCGCTGACCGACCTGGCCAGCGGACAGGTGCAGTTCATGGCCGACACCATCAATTCATCGCTGCCCTTCATCCGCGACAAGCGCATGCGCGCACTGGCCGTCACCAGCACCACGCGCAGCGCCCAGTTGCCGGACGTGCCCACCCTTGCCGAAACCGTGCAGCCGGGCTTCGAGGTCGGCGCCTGGCAGGGCATGATGGTGCCGGCAAAGACACCGGCCGAGATCGTGCGCAAGCTCAATGCCGCCGCCACCAAGGCGCTGGCCCACCCCGAGACGCGCGCGAGCCTGGCCGCGCAGGGTGCGGAGCCGCGCGGATCGACCCCGGAGGCCTACGCCGCCTATCTCAGCACGGAAATGACGCGCTGGCAGAAGGTCGTGAAGGATTCAGGCGCGACGCTGGACTGAGACCACTGCCACCAGCCAATACCAGACACAGGATTTCACCGTGACCGCATTGCTTTCCACCTTCGGCCTGACCTCCCTGCCGCCGCACGCCGTGGCGTTCCGCGGCGAGGTGCGGGCCTTTCTCGATGCACACCTGCCCGCGCTGCCGCCGGAAACGCGCGCGCGCTCGTGGATGGGGTTCGATGCCGCCTTCAGCCGGGCGCTGGCCGCACGCGGCTGGGTCGGCATCACGCTGCCGGCGCAGTTCGGCGGCGCGGGCCTGGACCCGTTTTCGCGCTTCGTGCTGGTGGAAGAACTGCTGGCCTGCGGCGCACCGGTGTCGGCGCACTGGATCGCCGACCGCCAGAGCGGCCCGCTGATCCTGCGCTACGGCAACGACGCGCAGAAGGCGCGCTACCTGCCGGCGATCAGCCGCGGCGAGGCCTTCTTCTGCATCGGCATGAGCGAGCCCAACTCCGGCTCGGACCTGGCCAGCGTGGCCACGCGCGCGGTGCGCCAGGCGGACGGCAGCTGGCGCCTGAACGGCCGCAAGATCTGGACTACCAATGCCGACCGCTGCCACTTCATGATCGCGCTGGTGCGCACCTCGGGCACGCCGCAGGACCGGCAGGCCGGGCTGTCGCAGTTCATCGTCGACCTGCACGCACCGGGCGTCACGGTGCGGCCGATCCACGACCTGGCGGGCGACGCGCACTTCTCCGAAGTCACCTTCGACGACGTGGCGCTGGCCCCGGACGCGCTGGTCGGCCAGGAAGGCAGCGGCTGGGAGCAGGTCAACGCCGAGCTGGCGTTCGAGCGCAGCGGCCCGGAGCGCCTCTACTCCAGCGTGGTGCTGCTCGACACCTGGCTCGACGCCATGCGCCGGCTGCCGCCGGCACGGCGCGACACCGTGACCGCGGGCCGGCTCGCCGGCCACCTGGCGGTGCTGCGCGCCATGTCGCTGGCCGTCACGTCGCGGCTGGCCGCCGGTGAAAGCCCGGTGGTGGAGGCCGCGCTGGTGAAGGACCTGGGCACGACCTTCGAGCAGTCGATTCCCGCGCTGGTGGAAGCCGCGCTAGGTGATGAGCCCGCCCTGGCGGCCGATGGGGCGCTGTACCGCACCCTGGCCTATGTCACGCAGATCGCGCCGTCGTACTCGCTGCGCGGCGGCACCCGCGAAATCCTGCGCGGCATGATCGCGCGCGGACTCGGCCTGCGTTGAATCCGCCCCCGTCGACCGCCATCCTGAACGAGATACCCCATGCATAACGCCTATTCCGACGCCCTCGACGCGCTGCTGCGCGACTGCTGCCCGCCTGCCACCGTGCGCGCGCTGGAACAGCAGGCCGACCCGCAGCCGCTGTGGCAAGCGCTGCTGGAAAGCGGCTTTGCCGATTGCCTGCTGCCCGAATCCGCCGGCGGCGCCGCGCTGCCGCTGCGCGAGCTGGCGCCGGTGCTCCTTGTCACCGGCCGCCACGCCTTGCCGCTGCCGCTGGCGCAGACCATCTTTGCGCGCGCGCTGCTGCAGGCGCATGGCATCGCCCTGCCCGCCGGCCCGGTCGCACTCGCCGGCTTTGAAGACGGCGCCGGCGCGGCGCTGGTGGCCGACGCCCGCCATGCGCAGTGGTTCCTGCTGCAGGACGGCGAGCGCTGCCTGCTGCTGTCGGCGGCCGACGCCCGCGCCGAGGCTACCGGCGCCCATCACGACCTGACGCTGCGCGTGCTGCGCCCTGACGCCGCGGCGCCAGCGGCGTTTTCAATGCCCGCCGGCACCCTGCGCACGCTGGGCGCGTGCCTGCACGCGGCGCAACTGGCCGGAGCGCTGTCGCACGTGCTCGACCTGACGCTGCAGTATGCCAACGACCGCCAGCAGTTCGGGCGCGCCATCGGCAAGTTCCAGGCGATCCAGCACCAGGTCAGCGAGATGGCCGAGCACGTTGCCGCGGCACGCGTGGCCGCACAGCTGGCCTGCGACAGCGGCACCGGCACGCCCGACCGGCTGCGCGCAGCCATCGGCAAGCTGCGCGCCAGCGACGCGGTCACGCCGGTGGCAGCCATCGCCCACGCCGTGCACGGCGCCATCGGGATCACGGAGGAATACGACCTGCAGCTCTATACGCGCCGGCTGCATGCGTGGCGCGTGGCGGACGGGTCGGAGCGCTGGTGGAGCCGGGTGCTGGGCGAGCAGGTGTGCGCCAGCGCCGGCCGCAACGCGGTGGAACTGGTGCGCGAATGGTGCGAGCCCGCGCCCGCCGCCTGAGCGGCGGGGCTTAACCCCGGCAATTGCGGGATCAGGCGGCCAGGCTGAGGCCGCCGCCGTGCGGGCGGCGGTGGCGCCGTTCCGGCTTGCACTCGTACTTCAGCTCGGTGCGGCCGTCCTCGTAGGCCACCTCGAGCCGCACGGTGAAGCCCCACAGCCGGGTCACGTGCCGGATCACCTCGTCGAAGTTGTGCGCCAGCGGCCGGCGGTCGTTCTGCAGGTGCCGCAGCGTCAGCGAGCGGTCGCCGCCCACGTCGACATTGGTGACCTGGATATTGGGCTCCATGCTGGAGAGGTCATATTGCGCCGCCATCAGCTGGCGGATCGCGCGGTAGCCTTCATCGTTGTGGATCGCGGTGACGCGCAGCTTGCCTTCGCGGTCATCGTCCAGCACCGAGAACAGCTTCAGCTCGCGGATCACGCGCGGCGACAGGAACTGCAGCAGGAAGCTCTCGTCCTTGAAGTTGCGCATGGCAAAGTCCAGCGTCTTGCGCCAGTCGCTGCCGGCGAATTCCGGGGCCCAGCGGTAATCCTCTTCGGTCGGGTTTTCGCACATGCGGCGCAGGTCCTGGAACATCAGGAAACCGATCGTGTAGGGGTTCATGCCGCTGTAGTAGGGGCTGTTGTACGGCGGCTGGTAAATCACGTTGGTATGCGCCTGCAGCAGCTCCATCATGAACGCATCGTTGACCAGCTTTTCCTCGTACAGCTGGTTGATGATGGTGTAGTGCCAGAACGTGGCCCAGCCTTCGTTCATGACCTTGGTCTGGCGCTGCGGATAGAAGTACTGCGCGATCTTGCGCACGATGCGCACGATCTCGCGCTGCCACGATGCCAGCTTGGGCGCGTTCTTCTCGATGAAGTACAGCAGGTTCTCCTGCGGCTCCGGCGGGAAGAGGATTTCCCCCTCGGACGCGTCGTCCTCCGACGCCAGCGCATGCGGCCGGCTCTTGGGCAGGGTGCGCCACAGGTCGTTGACCTGCATCTGCAGGTAGTTCTCGCGATCGGCCTGGCGCGCCTTCTCTTCGGTGATGGACAGCTTCTTGGGCCGCTTGTAGCGGTCCACGCCGTAGTTCTGCAAGGCGTGGCAAGAGTCCAGCAGCAGTTCCACCTCGCGTTCGCCGTAACGCTGCTCGCACTCGGCCACGTAGTTCTTGGCAAACAGCAGGTAGTCGACGATGGCGTCCGCGTTGGTCCAGGTGCGGAACAGGTAGTTGCCCTTGAAGAACGAGTTGTGGCCGTAGCAGGCGTGCGCGATCGTCAGCGCCTGCATCGGCATGGTGTTCTCCTCCATCAGGTAGGCGATGCAGGGATTGGAGTTGATGACGATCTCATAGGCCAGCCCCATGTGGCCGCGCTGGTAGCTGCGCTCGGACGCCAGGAAATGCTTGCCGTAGGANGGCCCGGGGGCTGTAGCCGCCCGGCAGCCCCGCCGACGCGTAGGCGTCGAGCATCTGCTCGGCGGTGATGATCTCGATCTGGTTGGGATAGGTATCCAGCCCGAATTCGCCGGCGATGCGGGCGATCTCGCGGTCATACCGTTTGATCAGCTCGAAGGTCCATTCCGAACCCGTGGAGAGATAAGCCATCTTCGCCCCTTGTTGCCCGGGCAAGGCGCCAGACCCGTCCGGCGCGCACGGCATCGCCGCGCCGCGTGGTCCGCTTTGCCTCGCCATTTTCCTTCACTGTGGCCCTCCGCACGGAAGGCCAGGACCGGCGCCACCCTACTATGCTGCGCGCTTCTGGAACAGGTCGTGCAGCACCGGGTAGATCTCGTCCGCACCGATGATGCGCTGCATCGCAAAGTGATCGAACTGTCCCTTGACCGTCAGATACTCTTCCCAGAGGTTCTGCGGTTCTTCCGATGCGACTTCAACATATGCGTAGTACTGCACCAGTGGCAGGATCGAATCGCGCAGCAGGCGTCCGCACAACTCGGAATCACCGGCCCAGTTATCACCGTCTGACGCCTGCGCGCAGTAGATGTTCCACTGGCTTGGCGGATAGCGGTCGTGGATCACTTCCACCATCAGCTTCAGCGCACTGGACACCACGGTACCACCGGACTCGCGCGAGTGGAAGAAGTCTTCCTCATCGACTTCCTTCGCCACCGTGTGATGGCGAATGAACACGACGTCGATGCGCTCGTAGTTGCGCTTCAGGAACAGGTACAGCAGCATGAAGAAGCGCTTGGCCAGGTCCTTGCGGCTCTCGTCCATCGAGCCGGACACGTCCATCAGGCAGAACATCACCGCCTGGGCCTGCGGGCGCTTCTTCAGCACGCGGTTGTTGTAGCGCAGGTCGAGCTTCTCGATAAAGGGCACGCGGTCGATGCAGGCACGCAGGTGCCGCATCTTCTCCATCACATCGAGGGTGCCTTCGGCATAGGGGCCGTCCTTTTCCAGCGCCGCGCTGTAGTCCAGCTCCAGTTCGCGCAGGCGCTTCTGGTAAGGGCTGGACAAGGCGATGCGCCGCCCCAGCGAACTGCGCATGGTGCGCAGGACCGACAGGTTGGCAGGCGTGCCGTCGATGGAAAAGCCGGCGCGCACCTTGCGCACCTCGGCGATCTTGGCGAGGTGGCGCTTGGCCAGGTCCGGCAGCGCCATGTCCTCGAAGAAGAAGTTCAGGAAATCCTCGCGCGACAGCGTGAAGACGAAATCGTCCTCGCCCTCGCCGCTGTCGCTGGCCCGCGAACCGGTCCCGCCACCGCCCTGCTGCTGGCGGTCGAAGGAATCACCCTTGACGAACTTCTTGTTGCCAGGGTGAATCCACTCGCGCCGCCCGCCCGGGCCGTGGTGGAAGATCGGTTCGGAGATGTCCTTGACCGGAATGGACACCTGGCCGCTCTGCTCGATGTCCATGATCTTCCGGCCGGACACCGCCTTTGCCACCGCTTGCCGTATCTGCTCGCGGTAGCGCTTGATGAAACGTTGCTGATTGACGGCACTCTTGTTGCCGCCGTTCTCGCGCCGATCGATGACCGTAGCCATAAGTTTCCCTCGTTGAGAGACCTGTTCCGCGGCGCCGTTACGATGACTTTCTTACGCGCAGATACCACTCCACCAGAAGTCTCACTTGCTTGGGCGTGTACCCCTTCTCGACCATGCGGTTGACGAAGTTCTCGTGCTTGTCCTGGTCTTCGCGAGAAGACTTGGCGTTGAACGAGATCACCGGCAGCAGGTCCTCCGTGGTGGAGAACATGCGCTTCTCGATCACCATCCGCAGCTTTTCATAGCTGGTCCAGACCGGATTCTTGCCACTGTTGTTGGCCCGTGCCCGCAGCACGAAGTTGACGATCTCGTTGCGGAAGTCCTTCGGGTTCGAGATACCCGCGGGCTTCTCCACCTTCTCAAGCTCGTCGTTCAGCGCGTTGCGGTCGAGGATCTCGCCGGTGTTGGGATCGCGGTACTCCTGGTCCTGGATCCACAGGTCGGCGAACACCACATAGCGGTCGAAGATGTTCTGGCCATACTCGGAATACGACTCCAGGTAGGCAGTCTGGATCTCCTTGCCGATGAACTCCACGAACGGCGTGGTCAGGTACTCCTTGATGTACGACAGCAGCTTGGATTCCTGCTCCGGCGGGAACTGTTCGCGCTCGATCTGCTGTTCGAGCACATACAGCAGGTGCACCGGGTTGGCCGCCACTTCGGTGTTGTCGAAGTTGAAGACCTTGGACAGGACCTTGAACGCAAAGCGCGTCGACAGCCCGTTCATACCTTCATCGATGCCGGCGTAGTCGCGGTATTCCTGGTACGACTTCGCTTTCGGATCCACGTCCTTCAGGCTCTCGCCGTCATAGACGCGCATCTTCGAGAAGACATTGGAGTTCTCGGGCTCCTTGATGCGGGTGAGCACCGCGAACTGCGCCATCATCTTCAGCGTGTTGGGCGCGCACGGCGCGGCCGACAGCGAACTGCTGCGCAGCAGCTTGTCGTAGATCTTCACCTCGTCGGACACGCGCAGCACGTAAGGCACCTTGACGATATAGATCCGGTCCAGGAAAGCCTCGTTGTTCTTGTCCGCCTTGAAGGTCGTCCACTCAGCCTCGTTCGAGTGCGCCAGGACGATGCCGTCGAACGGGATCGCGCCGAAGCCCTCGGTGCCCTTGTAGTTGCCTTCCTGCGTTGCCGTCAGCAGCGGGTGCAGGACCTTGATGGGCGCCTTGAACATTTCAACGAACTCAAGCAGGCCGCGGTTGGCCAGGCAGAGCCCGCCGGAATAGGAGTAGGCGTCCGGATCGTCCTGCGGAAAATCTTCCAGCTTGCGGATGTCGACCTTGCCGACCAGCGAGGAAATATCCTGGTTGTTTTCGTCGCCAGGCTCCGTCTTCGAGATCGCAATCTGCGACAGCACCGAAGGGCGCAGCTTGACCACCCGGAACCTGGTGATATCGCCGTTGAACTCGTGCAGGCGCTTGACCGCCCAGGGCGAGGCAATGGTGTTCAGATACCGGATCGGAATGCCGTAGTCCTCTTCCAGGATCTTGCCGTCTTCCTCCGGCGCGAACAGCCCCAGCGGCGACTCATGGATCGGCGAACCCTTGAGCGCGTAGATGGGGATCTCCTCCATCAGCGCCTTGAGCTTTTCAGCGAGCGAGGACTTGCCACCACCCGGGGGCCCGAGCAGGTAGAGGATCTGCTTGCGCTCTTCCAGGCCCTGCGCCGCGTGCTTGAAGAACGAGACGATCTGTTCGATCGTGTCCTCCATGCCATAAAAGTCGCGGAAGGCCGGATAGATGCGGATGACCTTGTTGAAGAACAGGCGGGACAGCCTGGGGTCATGGTGGGTATCCACCAGCTCAGGCTGGCCGATGGCGGCAAGCATGCGCTCTGCAGCAGTCGCGTAGGCAGTCGGATCCTTCTTGCAGATCTCCAGGTACTCCTGGATGCTGTATTCCTCTTCCTTGCGAGCTTCGAAGCGCGTAGCGTAATGGCCAAAAATGTCCATACCTCACTCCCGTCAGAGTTCACGTCCGAGGCGTGCTACCCCTAAGGCTTCGCGCAACGTTCGCGGCACACCACCCCGGCCTGGCGACCTGTCATGTTGCGAAGTCTTTACTTCATCATAGTCAAATAACGGCGATGGTGGAGTCCGAGTTGACGTATCTTGCATCGATGCAACGTCTGTTTCGTTGCTGCATTTTCTGCATGAATCCGCTTCAGCTTCTGGCTGGATTTCCGCTCGGGCCTTGCCCCCGCACGCGACGGGCCATTGACCATGCTTGTGAAACACCTTACACCTTTCCCGCCATCCGTGCACATCCGGTTTTGTAACCATACGCACGAAAGCCGGCACTGGTGCCGGCTTTCGATTTTCCGCATTTTCTTACGCGTTTGCGCGCACTAGCACGCGCACACTGCTGATAGCAGACGCCTCAAAGCGTGCGCGCGACCAGCTCCTTCATGATCTCGTTGGAGCCGCCGAAGATCTTGCTCACGCGTGCGTTCGCATACATACGCGCGATCGGGTATTCAAGCATGTAGCCGTAGCCGCCGTGCAACTGCAGGCACTCGTCGATGACCTGGCAGTTCTGCTGCGTGCACCACCACTTGGCCATGGCGGCCGTGGCAGCGTCGAGCTTGCCGTCCATCAGGCGCAGCATGCAATCGTCGACGAAGGTCGCGGCAATGGTGGCGACCGTCTTGCACTCCGCCAGCTTGAAGCGCGTGTTCTGCAAATCGGCCAGCGACTGGCCGAACACCTTGCGCTGGCGCACGTATTCGGTGGTCAGCTCGATGGCGCGCTGCATGGTCGCCACGGCCCCGAGCGCAATGATCATGCGCTCTTGCGGCAGCTGCTGCATAAGCTGGTAGAAACCCTGCCCCTCCAGCGTGCCCAGCAGGTTGGCGCACGGCACCAGCACGTCGTCGAAGAAGAGTTCGGCGGTGTCCTGCCCTTTCTGCCCGATCTTCTCGAGAATGCGGCCACGACGGAAGCCCGGCAGGTCGCGCGTCTCCACCATGACCAGCGACACGCCGCGCGAACCGGCTTCCGGATCGGTCTTGGCCACCACGCAGACCAGGTCGGCGTGATACCCGTTCGTGATGAAGGTCTTTGCACCGTTTATGCGATAGCAGTCTCCGTTTTCGGTCGGTTCGCGCACCGCACGGGTGCGTATCGCTTTGAGGTCGGAACCAGCGCCAGGTTCCGACATGGCAATGGCCGCCACCATTTCGCCGCTGGCCATCTGCGGCAGCCATTTCTTCTTCTGCTCTTCCGTGCCGTAGTTGAGCAGGTAGTGTGCCACGATGCCGCTGTGCACATTATTGCCAAGGCTGGTGCAGACGGCACGCGACATTTCCTGGGTGATGACGGCCTCGTGGGCAAAGGTGCCGCCACCGCCGCCGTATTCCTCGGGGATGCTGGCGCACAGCAGCCCGATCTGGCCGGCGCGGCGCCAGACCTCGCGGTCGATATAGCCCTGGTCGGCCCAGCGGGCCTCGTTGGGCGCCAGTTCGCGCTCGATGAAGCGGCGCACGGTTTCCTGGAACGTCCCCAGGTCTTCGGTCATCCAGGGGGTCTGGCGTACGGCGGGCGCCGTGTGCTGGTCGTGGGATCCCATATGGTGTGCTGGTATCAGGGTAAACGAGAAAATGAGCAGGCGACCGGTGCCGTCCGGCCAGCGCCCGCCTGTATACGTAAACAACGGCCTGGCGAGGCAGCCGGATGCTGCAGGGCAGCATGACCGGTGCCGGCGCTCAGTCCGGCCAGCGGTAGCGCAGCGGCTGCTTGGCCATGAAGCGGTCGGCAGCCTCGCGGCGATAGGCGGTGGAGAAGGCAATGCCCTGCCCGTCCGCTTCCATCGCCAGCATGGTGTGCAGGTCCTGGTTCAGCGAAGCGTTCAGCGCCTGTTTGGTCAGGCCCACCGCCACCGGCGAGGCCTCGGTGAAGGCCTGCGCCAGCATCCGCGCACGTTCCTGCAGGCTGTCTGCCGGCACGATTTCCATGACGATGCCAAGGTCTTGCGCGGCCTGGGCGTTCAGCTCGCGCATCGAGAACATCAGCGCCTTGGCCCGCTGCAGGCCGATCATCCGCGGCAGCGTGTAGAACACGCCACAGTCGGGGATCAGCCCCATGCGCAGGAACGGCAGCCCGAAGCGCGCGCGCGGCGTGGCCAGGATGATGTCGGCCGTCAGCGCCAGGCTGAAGCCCGCGCCATAGGCCGCGCCGTCCACCGCGGCGATGACCGGCACGTCGAGCTGGATCAGGTCTTCCAGCCAGCCGTGCACCTTGTGCAGGCGCTTTCGGCCCTGCTCGGCATTGATTTCGACCTGCATCGAGCTGATGTCGCCGCCCGACGAGAAATCGGTGCCGGCGGCGGTCAGGATCAGCGCGCGCACGCTGTCGTCGGCGCGTACCCGGCGAATCACTTCGCCGATCTCGTCGCGCATCGGCAAGGACAGCGCGTTCTTGCGCGCCGGCGAGTCCAGCGTCAGCGTGGCAACGCCGTCCTCGACGGCAAAGCGGATGGTTTCCATCGGTGGGCTCCGGGAGGCGGGTTTCAGTCGAGCTGGATATTGGCGTCGCGCACGATCTTGGCCCACTTGGGCGTGTCGCCGGCGACCACGGCCGCCAGTTCCTGCGGCGCGGACCCGACCGGCTGCAGGCCCATGCCGGCCAGCTTCTGCGTCACTTCGGGCAGCCGCACGATGCGCGCGGTCTCTGCCGCCAGCTTCGCCGTCACATCCTTGGGCGCATTGGCCGGCAGGAACAGCCCGTACCAGCCGTCGGGCTCGAATCCCGGCAGGCCCAGTTCAGTGAAGGTCGCCACATTGGGCAGCGCCTTGTAGCGCTGGGTGCCAGTGATGCCGAGGATCTTGAACTTGTTGCTGCCCAGGTAGGGGTTGGCCGAGGTCACGTCGACAAAGGCGCTGTCCACCTGGCCGCCGAGCAGGTCGCTCATCAGCGGCGCCGCGCCCTTGTATGGGATGTGTGCGAGATCGATGCCTGCCTGCTGCTTGAGCAGCTCGCCGTGCAGGTGCGACGAGGTGCCGTTGCCGTAGGAGCCATAGCTGAGCTTGCCCGCCTTGGCCAGCGCCAGGAACTCGCGCATATTGCTGGCCGGCACGCGGTTGGGCACCACGAACAGGTCGGACGACTTGGCGATCAGCGAGACCGGCGTGAAGTCCCTGGCCACGTCGTACGGCGTGCGCTTGTACAGGGCCGGCGCCTGGATCAGCGCCGTGATCGCCAGCAGGATGGTGTAGCCGTCGGCCGGCGCCTTGGCGACGGTGTCGTTGCCCAGCATGCCGCTGGCGCCGGGCTTGTTTTCGACCACCACCGGCTGGCCCAGGCTTTCGGCCAGGCGCTGGCCGATCAGGCGGCCCACGGTGTCGGTGCCGCCGCCGGCCGGGTACGGCACGATCATGCGGATCGGCTTGCCGGGATACGGTTGCTGCGCGAAGGCGCTGCCCGCGCCGCCGAGGATGGCTGCGCCGGCCAGGGTGCCGGCCTGTGCCAGCCAGTTGCGTCTGCTTTGCTGCATGCTGTCTCTCTCTTTGCTGAATTCGCCGCTGGCGTCACGCGCTCGGGTTGTCCGCCTGCATCTCGCGCTCCTGCAAGGCGCGCCACAGGATCTTGCCGGTGGCCGACTTGGGCAGCGCGTCGACCACGTCGACGATGCGCGGCACCTTGTACGCGGCCATATGCTCGCGGCACCAGGCCATGATGCGTTCGGGGTCGGCTTCGGCCGTGCCGCGTGCTTCCGGACGCAGCGCCACCACGGCCTTGACGGTCTCGCCGCGGCGCTGGTCGCGGGCGGCGATCACGCAGGCTTCGTGGATGGCCGGGTGCGCGTACAGCAGGTTCTCCACCTCGGCCGGCCAGACCTTGTAGCCGGACGCGTTGATCATGCGCTTGAGGCGGTCGCGCATGAAGAAGTAGCCTTCCTCGTCCATGAAGCCGAGGTCGCCGGTGCGCAGGAAGCGCTTGCCGCCGATCTCGATGAAGGTAGCCGCGTTGGCCTCCGGGTTGTGCCAGTAGCCCTGCATCACCTGGCCGCCGTGGACCACGATCTCGCCGGTCTCGCCGTGGGGCAGTTCCTGCAGCGTCTCGGGATCGAGCACGCGCGCGTCCACGCCGAAGGTGGCGATGCCCAGGCATTCGCGCTTGGGCTGGTTGCGCGGGTTGGACAGGATGAAGGCCGCGGTCTCGGTCATGCCGTAGGCCTCGACGTAGGGCAGGCCGAAGCGTTCCTGCAGCATATTGGCCACCGCTTCGGGCATGGCCGCGCCGCCGCCGCCGACGTAGGCCAGGCTCGACAGGTCGCGCGCGTCGATGCCCGGCTGGGAGAAGAAGTCCACCATCATCGCCGGCGGCGCACCCCAGACCGAGACGCGGTAGCGCTCGAGCAGGTCCGCGGCCAGCGTGCGGTCCCAGCGCGGCATCAGCACCACGGTGGCGCCCAGGTAGAGCGGCGAGTTCATGCAGTTCTGCATGCCGAGCAGGTGGAACATCGGCGCCACGGCCAGCACCACGGATTCGGGCGTAGCGCCGCGCCAGATCACCGAACCGGCCGCCGCGGTCATCAGCGTGCCGTGGGTATGCATGCAGCCCTTGGGGTGGCCGGTGGTGCCGGAGGTATAGGCCAGCATGCACAGCGTGTCGTAGCCGGCCTGGTGGGGCAGCGGCCGGTGCCCGGCGGCGCTGGCCGCGTCCCAGGCCACCGGCATGGCGCCGGAGGGCGCAGCCTGCGGCGCGGGCGGCGGTTCGCGCAGCCAGGCCGGCACCGCCAGGCCGCCGTCGTCGCGCAGCATGCCGGCGTAGTCGTGCAGGATCACATGGCGCAGCGCCGGGCCGTGCAGCGGTGCCACGCGCTGGTACAGCTCGCTGCCGGCAAAGGCCGCCACCGCGCCGCTGTCCTGGACCACATGGGCAAGTTCGGCCTCCAGCCACATCGGGTTGGCCGGGACCACCACGCCTTCGGCGCGCAGGATCGCGTAGTAGGCGATGATGAACTGTGGGCAGTTCTGGCTGAACAGCAGCACCCGGTCGCCCGGCTCGATGCCGCAGGCGTGCTGCAGGTAGCCCGCCATCCGTTCGATCTCGTCCTGCAGTTGGGCGTAGGAGATCGCGGTGCCGAAATACTGGATCGCGGTCTTGTCCGGATAGCGGTGCGCCGCCGCCTCGACGTTATAAAACAGGCTGGTGCGAGGCGTATGCAGCGTGGCCGGCAGGCCGGGCGGCCAGGCCGGGGAACGGAACGGCTGGTGGGTACTTGTAGCAGGCTTCATTTGCAGCAATCGACAGGTCAAACGGGAATGACTTAATCCAGGCGGATGTTCCTGGTGCGGATCACCTTGCCCCAGCGGACATAGTCGGCCTGGATGGTCTGGGCAAACGCGTCTGGCGTGCTGCCGGTCAGGATCACGCCAAGCTCATTCATGCGCTTGCGCACGTCGGGCTGGGCCAGCACGCGGTTGACGTCCGCCGAAAACTTCTCAACGATCGGCCGCGGCGTAGCGGCCGGTAGCAGCAGCCCGAACCAGCCCATCGCATCCATGCCTTCAATGCCGGCTTCGCGGAAAGTCGGCACATCCGGCAGCTGCGGGGCGCGCGCGGGGCCAGTCACCGCGAGGGCGCGCAGGCGGCCGGTGGCGACGTGGGGCTTGGCGCCCATCACCGAGATCACCGCCGCCGTCACCTGGCCGCCCAGCAGGTCATTCAGCTCCGGAGCCTCGCCCTTGTATGAGACATGGAGCATGTCGATCTTGGCGGCCTCGTTGAAGACCTCGCCGTACAGGTGGCCGCTCGAACCGGCCCCGAACGAGCCGTAGGAGAACTGCTTCGGCTTGGCGCGAACCTGCGCGATGAAGTCTTTCAGGTTGGTGGCCGGCACCGCATTGCTGTTGACGGCGAACACCAGGTTGGTCGTGCCGAGCTCGGACACCGCGGCGAAATCCTTCACCGGGTCATAGGGCGCCCGGGCATACAGGCTTGGCGCCTGCACCAGCGGCGTGATCGTCAGCAGCGCGGTGTAGCCGTCGGCCTCGGCACGGGCGACCACCTCGGCGCCGAGCATGCCGCTGGCGCCCGGGCGGTTTTCCACCACCACCGGGCGCTTCCAGGCCTTGCCCAGCCCTTCGGCAATGGCGCGGGCCAGCACATCAGTGGCGCCACCTGCCGGGAAGGGCACGACCATGCGCACGGTGCGCGCCGGGAATTCGCTCTGCGCGAGCGCCGCGCCCGCCCCCAGCATCCCGGCGGCAACGCCGCCCCACGCCAGCAATCCGGCCCCAAAGTGCCATAGCGCACTACGACGATCTGCCTGCATGTGTTGTTGTCTCCATTGTTTTTCCTGAGGCGGGAACGGGTCGTTGCCCCCGTTTCTGGTCCCGTCCGGGCCGATGTGCCAGCCTTGTATAGGTATCAGCCGCAGAGTGCGCGATGCTGCGGTGCGTGGACAATGACCAGACAAGCCAAAATGATTGGCCGAATCGCTCAGATGGAAGGCAGCCTTTGGCAAATCCCGATTGTGCGGTGCGGTCGCGGCTTGCTAAGGTGGCGAGACGATGTGGCGAAACGTCCTGGAACGCCCGCGGAGCCAGGCGTTCCGCGGCGCCGGCGCCGACGCGCCACCGTGATGAGGAGACCCATGCATACCGCTGTCCTGTCATCGCTGCGCCCGCCCGCGCCAGGCAAGCTGCACCTCGCCGGCAGCGCACTGCCGCCGGCGCCCGGGCACGGCCATGCCCCAGGCCGTGCCGAGGCCCCGGCCGGCACGGCGCAGGCCGCGCCGCAGGCCTCGGCGCGCCACACCATTGCGATCCAGCATGTGGATCACATCCTGCTGGGCCCGCGCCGGCTGGGCCACGACATTGCCGCGCTGCTGCGCCGGGCCGGGATTTCGCCGGCGCTGCTGGCCTCGCCCAATGCGCGCGTCACCCAGGGCCAGTACGCGGCGCTGATCCGCACGCTGCGCCGCGTCACGCGCGATGAACTCTGGGGGCTGCTGGACCGGCCCGTGACCCCGGGCGTGTTTGCGCAGGCGTGCCGCAACCTGATCCATTGCGCCACGCTGGAAGATGCCATCCGCGCCGGGCTGCGCCTGTACCGGCTGCATATCGACGCCTTCGCGCCACGCCTGCATGTCAGCGCGGACGGCAAGACCGCCTCCGTGGTGCTGCATCCGCGCGCGCCGGCCTCGGCCTGCCGCAGCTTTGCCGAATCGACTTTCGTGTTCCATGCCTACGCGCTGCTCAGCTGGCTGGTCGCCGGCCATATCCCGCTGGCGCGGGTCGACCTGAGCGCCGCGCCGTCGCAGGGCGGCCCGGAGACCGAGCGTGTCTTCAAGGCCGCCGTGCATTACGGCCAGCCTGTCTCCGTGCTGCATTTCGATGGCGCCAGCCTGCGCATGCCGGTGATGCAGGACGCCGCCAGCCTGCGCGAGTTCCTGCGCGAGACGCCGCGCAACCTGCTGATCCGCTACCGCGACAACAGCTGCCTGGCCGAGCGTATCCGGCAGCACTTGCGTTCCCACCTGGATGACGAACTGCCGTCGCTGGAGCAGATGGCGCAGATGCTGCGGCTCACGCCCCAGACCCTGCGCCGCCGGCTGCGCGACGAGGGCAGCGGCTACCAGAGCATCAAGGACAGCCTGCGGCGCGACGTGGCCATCGGCATGATGGAGCGCCCCGGCATGACGCTGCAGGACGTGGCACTGCGGCTCGGCTTCTCCGAGCCGAGCACGTTTCACCGGGCATTCAAGAAATGGACGGGCGTGGCGCCGGGAGAGTATCGGATGCGGGGATTGCGGGGAGAGGCTGTGCCGGGCTGATCCGGGCCGGGTCAGGATCTTCAGTGGCCGGCGACTGAAGCATGGCTGCCGGATTGTCCCGGCACCGCCCTCCCCTACCTCTGTCCCACCGGCGGCGCTGCCCGCTGCCCGACCTGCACCATTCCCGCCTGGGGCGGCGGCACCTGCAGGGTCGCCAGCAGCAAGCCCATGCCGGCAAGGATGCGGTACTGGCTGGCCAGCTCGTTGTACTGGCCGGTCACGTAGGCCGTGCGGGCGCTGAAGTACTCGTTCTCGGCATTCAGCAGGTCAAGCAGGCTGCGCTGCCCGATCCGGAATTGCTTGCCGTAGCTGACACGCGTGGCATCGCTGGCCTCCACGTATTGCTTGAGGCTCACCAGCCGGTCCTGCGCCGTCAGGTGGGCGTTATAGGCCTGCGATACGGCCTCCTGTACCTGCCTGCGCAGCCGGTCCAGGTTCTGCTCCGCTTCCTGTACTTGGTAGCCGGCCTCGTTGATGCGCGCCTTGTCGGCGTTGCCACGAAACAGGTTGTAGCGCACGCGCAGCATCACGCTGCGCTCGTCGGTGGTGCCAAGCACGCGGTCACGGTCGCGCGCCACGCCGACCTCGAGATCCAGCCTTGGCCACAACGCGGCCTTGGCCAGCGAACGCCCGGCCTGGGCTTCGGCGATATCGGCCTGCCCGGCACCCAGCGCGGGGTGATTGGCGTTTGCCACCTGCTGCGCCTCCCGTTCGGTGGCAGGCAGGAGCGTCGACAGCGGCTCCGGCCTGGACAAGGCCTCCGGCGGCGCGCCGACCACGCGCAAGTAGGCTGTCATGGCGTCCTGCAGGCTGCCCTGCTCGGCGCGCAGGCTGGCCTTGGCCAGCGCCAGGCGGCTTTCGACCTGATACAGATCGGCGCGGCGCAGCACCCCGTTGTCGGCGCCAAGCCGGATCTGGTCATAGATGTGCTGGTGCGCTTCCAGATTGGCCAGGCCGATGGCCACGGTTTCCTGGCGCCGCAGGACCTCCACATAGACGCCGACCGTGCGCAGCGCGATGTCTTCGGCAGTCGCGCCGACCCGATAGGCCGCGCCGTCGATCCGTGCGCCCTGGCGCTCCACATCGCTGCTGGTGGCAAAGCCGTCGAACAGCATCTGCGAGATCGTCACGCCGGCCGCGTGGCTGGCATAGGAAGAGTCGGACAGCCCCATCAGACGGGTGCTGTGGCTGTCCAGGCGTACGCGACCGGTGGCGGCATTGACATCGACCCGTGGCAGGTAACCGGCGCGCGCCTGCGTCAGCCCCTCGTCCGCGGCCAGCCGGCGGCTGCCCGCCGCCAGCACTTCGGGATTGGTATGCACGGCTTGCTCGACTGCCTGGCGCAGCGCCTGGGCTGCCGCGTGATGCGGCACCACCATGGCTGCCCATAGCAGTACATGTGCCAGCCGGCACCATGTCGTTGTCATGCTTCCCCCACTCGGGCGCACCCGCCGCCGCGTATCGCCCTGGCCGGCGCCTGCGCGATGCGGGAAGCGGTGCGCTACCCGTTTATTATGGTTTTCAACTGCACCGGAGTACCGGTTTTACTGCCGCCCAGCATTTCCCTCTCTGAATTCGCCACCGAACGCACGCCTCAGGCGGTGTGGATATTGCCGTTGCTCAACAACGTGTTGAGATCGAGCCCGACCACGCCCTGCAGCACCGCCACGTCCTGGAATGCAGCCGCCGTGCCACTGCCATCGCGATCCAGGCTGACCACGGTATCTCCACCCACCTCGGAAAGGCGGACGAACTGCGCCGCATTGGCAGTGGTCACGCCAACACCGGAAAGCAGGTCGGAAAGATCCAGCACATCGCCACCGGAAGCCACGGGAGCCACACCGAAGTCGGTGATGGTGTCGACCGAGGCGGGGTCCGCGCGCAGGAAGCGGAAGGTGTCGCTGCCGGTGCCGCCGGTCAGTGTGTCGGCGCCGGCGCCGCCGGTCAGTACGTCGTTGCCGGCGCCTCCGACCAACACGTCGTTGCCCGCGCCGCCACGCAGCACGTCGTTGCCGGCCAAGCCGGTGATGTTGTCGTTGAAGGCGGAGCCGATGACGCCTTCCATGTTGCTGTAGCTGTCGGCACCGAGGCCGGTCACGCCCGGGCCTGCCGTGGTGGCGCTGCCGCTCTGCATCAGAGTGAACACAATCCCGCCGGTAGCATCGGAGAAATCAAGCAGGTCGATGCCGTCGCCGCCGTCGATGGTGTCATTGCCCGCGCCACCGCGAATGATGTCGTTGCCGGAGCTGCCGGTCAGCGCGTCGGCCAACGCCGAGCCGATCACGCCCTCCATATTGCTGTAAGTATCCGAGCCCAGGCCGGACAGGGTAGCTGTGCCGCTACCTTGCGTCAGCGAGAAGGTGATACCCCTGGTCGAATCGGAGAAATCAAGCATGTCGATACCTGCGCCGCCGTCGATCGAATCGTTGCCCGCGCCACCCCGCAGCACGTCGTCGCCGGCGCCGCCGTTGAGCAGATCGGCGCCCGCTCCACCGATGAAGACGTCCCCAGCGCCGGCGCCCTTCTGCGTATCGATGCCGCTGCCGCCATTCAGGTAGGAAGCCTGATAGTCCTGGTTCTCCAGCGACACCGTGACAGATCCGGTGGTCGACAAGACATTGACCGTAACGGTCCCCGTGCTGGTACCACCCGCCCCGTCGTACACGGTATAGCTGAAGCTGCCTTGCCCCGTGCCGCCGCTGGTGTTCAACGTGATGTAGCTGCCGTCGGCACCCAGTACCGCGGTGCTTCCCGCGCCCGTCCCAGGCTTCACCGCGGTGATTGACAGGGCCCTGCCATCTACATCGCCATCATTGGCAAGCAGCGCGCTGACCGGGATCAGGATATTGTTGTTGCCGTTTTCGTCGTACGAAACATAGATCACGTCCCCCGCTGCCACCGGCGCGTCATTGACGGGATTGAGCGTAATCGCCACCGTATCGGTATCGACCGAAGCGCCATCGCTGGTCTGCATCTGCAACGATGCGGCGCCCGCGTAATCCTTCTCGCCAAGGAAGCTCATGCCATTCAGCGCAGCATTGATGGCCGCATCGCTGCCCGTGAATGTCATGGTGCTGTCCGCGGTGCCGTCGCCCGACAGGAACTGCAGTCCGGCAACGCCATTCAGCGTGATCGCGCCATGGCTTGCGCTCAGTGTCACCGTGTGGCTCGCGTTGTCCACGTCAGAGATGCTAAGTGCATTGCCGTTGGCCGTATGGAACACCAATGGCGTATCTTCGTTGACCACCTGCGCCAGGGGGACGGCATTCACCGCAGCATCGTTGGCGCCGGTGATGTTGACGGCTATCTCCTGGCTGGCAGTGAGATCCGCCGATTGCACGATCAGCTTGTCGGTCACATGCTGCGCTGCGGCGAGCGCG
>NZ_JFJW01000136.1:0-85 GCF_000611125.1 Cupriavidus sp. SK-4 | reverse complement strand
GTGCCGTAATGGCCCGCCAGGCTCTCCGGCGTCACCGCGGCGAAGAGTGCTTCACCGGTATCGACATCGGTGACCGTCAGCTTGC